>DBFWXD010000282.1:0-11518 GCA_048215895.1 Eubacteriales bacterium | reverse complement strand
AGGATTTATCGCTAACACCTTCCGGCGTTTCTGGCCATTTTCCTTCTCGATACAGTTCTACACATTTCCTTTTGTACTCATATGTGTACCGCATAATAATACCCCCTCTACTGGGTGTCCAGTAAAGGGGGTACATATCAGGAGGCTGACATCGAGGAATTTCTGGCTGCCAATCCCGGCGTGAGCCGGGAGGAGATCCCCGCCGATCTGATGACCGCCTCCGCCTCCGGCCTGGACCCTCATATCTCGCCTGCAAGCGCCCAGGTGCAGATTCCCGCCCTGGCCCAGGCCTCCGGCCTGAGCGAGGAGGAGCTCAGTCAGATTGTGGCGGACAATACCACAGGAAAGCTGCTGGGTGTGTTCGGGGAAGAGACCGTTAATGTGCTGGGGGTAAACCTGGACATTGCAAAGGCCATGGGGCTGGTAAGCCAGACAACAAAATAAGATTCGGTCTTTCAGATGAGGGACAAGCGAAACGCTCACCGGTCTGCCTGTGTGGTTCAGGCCGGTGAGCGTTTATTGATTCTTAATTTCATCCCTGTAATCTTTTTCCCGGTTTTAGTTTCCACAGGCTATGATAGTGCCGTGAGGAGGGGAGAGATATGATTCCATTTATCAAGCGCGTCTCTCGGTTTGAAAAGCAAATGGATGCCTCCATGGAGCGGTTTATGTTCCGTCACAGAGTTTGGGGCTTTTGCATGATGTTTATTGGAATGCCGATCCTTGCGCTGGCTGCGGTGTGCACCTGTACGATGGTAGTAGTCTGGCCGATGGCCCTTGTATGCGGGTGGATTTCATGAAAACGCACCTTTGAAAATCCGTTCACGCAATTAAATATTGGGGGCGGAGGCGGCTTTTTAATGCCGCCTTAATATATGCCCTTATACGTTAATACCTCCTTTAAACGATATATAGATAATAAAAGCATAAAGAGGAGATAAAGGTGTATAAACGGGTGACCGTGGAACGGAGGAATTATGAAAACAGTTTTATTGATTGGCTTAGGCCGCTTTGGACGCCATATTGCGATGAAGTTGAATGAACTCAATCATCAGGTCATGGTGGTAGACAAGAATGAGGAGCGGGTCGATGCGCTCCTCCCGTTTGTCACCAATGCCCAGATCGGAGACAGCACCAGTGAGGAGTTTCTGACGGCCATTGGCGTGAGAAATTTTGACCTGTGCATTGTGGCCATTGGCAATAACTTTCAAAGCTCTCTGGAGACTGCCTGCCTCTTAAAAGAGTTGGGGGCCAAACGGGTGATCGCACGAGCGGAGCGGGATGTGCAGGCCAAATTTCTGCTGCGCAATGGAGCCGATGAGGTCATATACCCGGAAAAGCAGATGGCCATTTGGGCCGCCATTCGTTATAGCTCCGATCATATTTATGATTACATCGCGCTGGGAGATGACCACGCCATTTTTGAGATTGAAGTTCCGGGCAGCTGGATCGGAAAGACCATCGGACAGCTGGATGTAAGAAGGCGGTACAATGTGAACATTCTGGCCGTCAAGCAAAACGGAAAGTTCGCCATGACCGTGATTAAGCCCGATACCTTTCTGCCGGAGCACAGTACTATTTTGGTTTTGGGAACGCAGCATGATATTCAAAGATGTTTTCACATATAACAGCTGTCCGTATTGGGAGAGGAAGTGACGTCCATGACAGCATTTGTGGAAGGACTCGTTTTGATGGGAGGATTTTTGGCGTTTGCGGCGTTTGGCTATTATGCCATTTCCAAGCTGGGGGACTTTCTGGATCAGAGCCGGGCAGACGGAGCGGGGGCGTATGATCCCCAGCAGGTGCAAGGAGAGCTGAACATTGCGGCGGCGAGCCTTTGCGCGATGCAGGTGGGCTCGAAAGTACTGAAAGACATGGAGAAGGAACACCCCAACTTGCACTGTACCCTTTCCGTGGGGGAGGAGCCGGAGCTTATGCATGCTCTGGGCGCAGGGAATGTGGATGTTGTCATCCTGTATTCCAAGGCGGGCAGGAACAAAGCAATCCGGCAAAGGGAGGTACGCCTGCAGGTCCAGCCGTTTCGAAATGAGAATGGGGTAGAAATCACGCCCATTCATCCGGCTGTGCAGAGCCAATTTATTGTCTGGAACCATCAGGACTGCCGGCCCTTTATTCTGGAATTTGTCCAAAAGCTTTGCGGACAGGGAGCGTAGCGCCTCAATCCCTCGGTTTGAAAGGTGGAACTGCAATGGCAGTGGATCAGCAAATGGAAGAGCAGACAGAAAAGCAGGGAAAGCTGACGATTTTTGCAAGTTACTTTTCCGGCGCCGGGAAAAGCTTTGCTATGCTGAAGGCGGCGGAAAAGGCCAAGGCAGCTGGAGTAGATGTGGTGCTTGGCCTGAGTCCCCGGGAGACATGGCCTGACACCCAAGTATTAGCAGCAGGCTTTGAGCGCGTGTCCGGAGAAAGGGCGCAGGCAGATGGGCCGTCAGACGACGACAGAAACCTGGATGCCTGCTTAAAACGACGGCCGCAGCTTGTTTTGGTGGACGATCTCTCCCACAGAAATGCGGACAATTCCCGCCACAGAAAACGCTATCAGGACATAGAGGAGCTGCTGAAAGCGGGGGTGGATGTCTATACCACGCTGGATATCCAACACATCGAAAGCATTCAGGATTCTGTGCTGTCTATCCTGAATGTCCCGATGTTGGAACGTATTCCGGATCATGTGTTTGACCGGGCGGACCAGGTGGAGTTTATTGACATTGAACCGGAACAGCTGCAGCGGCGGCTGCTGGGACAAAAGAAGGGAGCCTTGCCCTCCCACTGTTCGTTATTCCAATTAAGTGCCCTGCGGGAGGTGGGGCTGCGCCGCTGCGCGGATCGGGCGGCCCTATACACCCAGGTCAATCACACCCAAACAGGGTACCGTACCCACGAACACATTCTGGTGTGCCTTTCCTCCGCGCCGTCCAATGAGAAAATTATCCGGACAGCCGCCCGGATGGCGGGGGCGTTTCGCTGCGGCTTTACGGCGCTGTTTGTGGAAACAAAAGAGTTTCCCTGGATCACACAGGCGGATAAAGAGCGGCTTCAGGCCAATATTCATCTGGCACAGCAGCTGGGCGCATCGGTGGAGACGGTTTATGGCGATGATGTGGCCTATCAGATTGCGGAGTTTTCCCGCTTGTCGGGGGTAACAAAGATTGTGCTGGGGCGCAGCGGCATGCCGCGCTCCTGGCTGGGAAAGGCATCCTTAACCGAGCGGCTGATTGAGCTCACCCCGGAGTTGGATATTCATATCATTCCGGATAATGGCTCAAACAAGCATCTTTCTGCTCGGCATTGGGAAATCATGCACATGCAGACCGTGTCGGTGATGGATCTGCTGAAAAGCGTGTCCATTCTGATCCTGAGTACGGTAGTGGGATTTTTATTTTACTACTGGGGATTTACCGAGGCCAACATTATTACCCTCTATATTTTGGGTGTGATGTTGGTTTCTGTATCTACCAAAAGTTCCATTTGCAGTTTTATTGCATCCATTGTCAGTGTGCTGACCTTCAATTTCTTTTTTACGGAGCCCAGATTCTCTCTGCACGCCTATGACAGCGGATACCCGGTTACCTTTCTGGTGATGTTCCTGGCTTCGCTGATTACCGGGTCCCTGGCCTCAAGGCTGAAGTCCCACGCCAAGCGATCCGCCCAAGTGGCGTGGCGGACGAAGCTTCTGTTTGAAACGGATCAGAGCCTTCAAAAGGCACGCAATCAGGAAGAAATTATTTCGGTTACGGCAAGGCAGCTGCTGAAAATATTTCAGCGGGATATTGTGGCATACCAGGTCAAACAAGGAAAATGGCTGGGCCCGGAAGTATTTCTGCTGGAGGAAGGCAGCTGCGCGGACCGCTATACTACGCAGAAGGAACAGGAAGTGGCGCGGTGGGTCCTTACCAACAATAAACGGGCGGGCGCAGGGACGGAAACCCTTTCGGACGCCTGCTGCATGTATCTGTCGGTCCGCACCGGCAAGCAGGTATATGGGGTTGTGGGAATTGCCGCATCGGAAAAGCCGCTGGATTCCTTCGAGACCAGTATCCTCTTTTCTGTTCTGGGAGAGTGTGCGCTTGCCCTTGAAAATCAAAAAAACCTGGAGGAAAAAGAAGCGGCTGCCGTATTGGCAAAAAATGAACAGCTGCGCGCCAATTTGCTTCGGTCCATTTCCCATGATCTGCGCACGCCTCTTACCTCCATTTCCGGAAATGCCAACAATCTGCTCTCCAACGGAGATTTATTTGATCCCAAGACGAAAAAGCAGATGTATACCGATATTTATGATGATGCCATGTGGCTTATCAATCTGGTGGAAAATCTGCTGTCCGTCAGCCGCCTGGAAGAGGGGCGGATGAACCTGCACGTATCCACAGAACTGATGGATGAGATTGTTGCGGAAGCGCTGCGGCATATTAACCGGAAGAGCGTAGAGTACCATTTGCATGTGGAGAGCAGCGAAGATTATCTCCTGGCACAGGTGGACGCCAAGCTGATCATTCAGGTCATCATCAATATTGTGGACAACGCCATCAAGTATACGCCGCCGGGGTCTGAAATCCACATTGGGTGGCGGAAACAGGGAAACTTTATTTATGTATCCATAGCCGATAATGGTCCGGGAATTTCCGACCAGGCCAAACCTCATATTTTCGATATGTTTTACAGTGCGTCCAATCCCATTGCCGACAGCCGCCGCAGCATGGGGCTGGGGTTGGCACTGTGCAAATCCATCATCAACGCACATGGGGGAGAAATTACCGTCACAGATCAATTGTCCCATGGTTCCATCTTTACATTTTCTGTCCCAGCCGGGGAGGTAGAGCTGCATGAATAAACCATTAATTTTAGTGGTAGAGGACGATACACCGGTGCGCAACCTGATTGCTACTACGTTAAAAGCCCATGATTACCGCTTTTTGACTGCGGCGAACGGGGAATCGGCGGTTTTGGAAGCCTCCTCCCATAATCCGGATATTATTTTGCTGGATCTGGGCCTCCCGGATATGGATGGCGTGGAGGTCATTCATAAAGTGCGCACACGGTCGAATCTGCCGATCATTGTCATCAGCGCCCGGAGTGAGGATACGGATAAAATCGATGCGCTGGATGCCGGTGCAGACGATTACCTGACAAAGCCCTTTTCGGTGGAAGAATTACTGGCACGGCTTCGCGTGACACAGAGGCGGTTAACCGCGCTTCAGGTTGGCGCAGCCAATGCAGAAGCGGTATTTACAAACGGCAAGCTGAAAGTGGACTATGCGGCCGGCTGTGCCTTTCTGGACGGGCAGGAGCTCCACCTGACCCCAAGCGAGTATAAGCTGCTGTGCCTGCTGTGTAAAAATGTGGGAAAAGTACTGACCCATACCTTCATTACCCAACAGATTTGGGGCCGGAGCTGGGACAATGACATTGCCTCGCTGCGCGTGTTTATGGCGACGCTGCGTAAGAAGCTGGAAAAAGAGCCGGGCTCCCCGCAGTATATTCAGACGCACATTGGCGTTGGATATCGCATGATGAAAGTGGAGTAGTTCAATAGGGGAGACCTTTCACAAATGACAAAGCGTCTCTGGCCCTGGCGGTCCCGTTTACGGAACATCAAACTGTCTGCCCCTTATCTTTGATAACACTTAAAATAGTATAGTTTAAGACGGAGGAGCATACCTTGGGTTTAACCGTTTGAACATGTAATAGGTTTCTACTATTTTCACCACGCAATAAGCCGCAGACAGAGAGGAAACAGGCCTCGAAAGGCGCTTTGCACCGGTTGCCTGTATGAAAGGATGGCCTTGGGAAAATAAAAATGCCGCAGGAAAATGGTCCTGCGGCATTTTAGGAGAGAAGAGAAAACTTACCAGCTGAGACAGCACTCAGTGGGGTTTCCGGCCAACATAGAGCTTATCTACATGGAAAATGACAATGTCACCATCCTGGTTATAGGTGGTAGCGTGCAGAGTAAGAACCCCAAAGTCATCATTTTTTTCCTGCTTGCCTACGATCTCAAATTTGGTGTAGATGCTATCACCGGGGTAGACAGGCTTACGGTATTCTACCTTGTCATAACCGTAATGAAAGGTGGGAATCCCATCGGGGCTGATGCTCTGAGCAAAGAAAGCGTCGATCACGTTCAGAAGCAGGGAGAACGGGACGATGGGCCGTTTGATCTCAGGAATCGTAGCGCAGTAAAGCGCGTCAGTGTGAATCCGGTGGCAAAGGCTGCTGCAGGCACTGAACATCCGGATGTCGGAGGGGTCCATCTGTCTGGAACGGCTGAGTTCCACATCCCCGATCTGAAATTCCTCATAGTATTTTGTAGCACCCATCTTTATTCACCTCTTGTTGCCTTGGACACCAGGTAATGTTCCACTGCGAACACCACGGTGACCTTATCCTGGTTAACAACTGTAACGTTGCAGGTAACGCGGCCGTAATTCTCGTTGAAATCCTCCACAGCAATGACTTCAAACTGAGCCTGGAGCACGTCATTAATATAAATCGGTTTAATGAATCGGATTTTTTCATATCCGTCCACCAGCGCCAGTACTTCGTTTCCTGGACACACGCTTTCAAAAAAGAACGCGTCCATAACCCCCAGAACCAGGGAGCCTTGCAAAATGGGGCGAAGCACATCGGGCCGGGTGGCACAGTAGATGGGGTCCGTGTGCAGAGGATGGCTTCCGCTGATAACGCCGATCAGCAGCCTGGTGTCTGCATCGGTCATCTGTCGTCCGTTGCTGTGAAAGGTCATTCCGACCGTAAAGTCCTCCCAGTAGCGATTCATAGTCTCAGATCCTTTCTGAAATACCCGACTTAGTCGGTAAATTGGCTCTCACGCAGGCCCATGGGGGCAGCGAGGAACAAACGGCGGTCCATTTCTTTCAACTGCGGGGATACGATAGGCCGGAATGCCATTTGAGAGAAGATGTCCCGCTCTAAGTCGATGCCTGGGGCGATCTCTGTAAGCATGACACCATCCTTGGTCAACTGGAAGACAGCACGCTCTGTGATGATCAGCACTTCCTGACCACGTTCCACTGCCAGTTTTCCATTGAAGGTAATTTCCGGGACATGCTCGACCGCTTTGATAAAACGGCCCTCCTGCAAGATGGAAATGGAGCCGTTCTCAACCTGCTCCTTCAAGCCGCCAGCCTTCAGAGTGCCGGCGAAGATGGCCTTCTTGGAGTTCTGGCAGATGTCCACGAAACCGCCTGTCCCCATGATTTTTCCATTAAACTTATGTACGTTAATATTACCCTCCTGGTCGAATTCAGCAAAGCTGAGGAACGAGATATCCAGTCCTCCGCCGTCGTAGAAATCAAACTGAGAGGGCATGTCTACCACCGCACGGGCGTTGACACTGGCGCCAAAATAGATGCCCTGGGCGGAGACGCCGCCGACAATGCCGGTCTCCACCGTTAGGGTGAATTCCTCGCTGACGCCTTCCTCTTTGGCAACCACACCGATTCCGTCGCAGATACCTACACCCACATTCCCAATATAGCCCTTTTTTACCTCCATCAGGGCCCGGCGGGCGATGACCTTGCGCTCGTTAAGGGGCAGGACGGTATGGTCTTCAGAAAAGTCTTGTATATAGCGCCCTGAGACAAAACCGCTGGTCGGGACACCATAAAGCTGCGGCTGATTGGGGACCACCACAATGGCATCTACCAAGTGCCCGGGAATTTTTACACTTTTGCTGGGCAGCGTACCTGCTTTGACAACACGCTCCACTTGGACGATGACGGTGCCGCCGTTGTTGTGGGTGGCCATGGCAGTAGCATAGCTGTCGGTATACAGCACTTCATCCTCCATGGTGACATATCCTTCTGTGTCTGCTGTGGTGCCGCGGATAAAGGCTACATCGGGGTAGATGCAGGGGTAGAAGAGCCACTCTTTTCCGTCGATTACCTTAAGCTGGATCAGATCTTCCGTAGTGACATCGTTGAGCTTGCCGCCCTGCTGTCTGGGGTCCAGGAAGGTACCCAGCCCCACATGGGTCAGGATACCGGGAGATCCTGCTGCTGCGGCACGCATGAGCTGTGCCATAGCGCCCATGGGGAAATTATAGGCTTCGATTTCATTGCGCTCTGCCATCTCGCTCATCCGGGGGGATTGTCCCCAGTGTCCGCCGATGTCCCGTTTGACAAGTCCTTTCTGGGCCAGAGGAGACATTCCCTTCTCCCCGCGGTCGCCCAGACCGGTAGAGTGGTAGAACGTAAGGTCCCGCGGCGTCTGAGTCTGGCGGTAACGATCCGCCAGAGCATAGATGAGCTCAGTGGCCTCGTTGATTCCCCCGCCTGCGCCGCACATAGCCAAAACATCCTGATCCTTAACCAGCTCTACGGCCTGTGCCGGAGTCAGAATGGGGAGATGGCGGTTTTGTCTGGCACTACCGCGTGGCTTTTTCTGCATACCGATAGTATTCATGTTGAATCCCTTCTTTTTAACGACTTCCTTTATGGAATGATAAAAATGCTTTTTAGAGGCAGGGGCATTTTAGCTTTCCAATATGCCCCTGCCGAATGTTTATCCGAACAGACCGGGGAGAAGCAAAGAAATTGGGGGAACGTAGGAGATGATTAACAGGTCAATGATTAATAGGCCGATATAGGGCAGGATAGGTCGTACAATCTCCTCGTAGCGGATTCCTGCTACCTGAGAGGAAACAAACAGATTGACCGCGAAAGGTGGGGTGATAGCACCGATGGAGAAGTTGATAACCATGATGATTCCGAAGTGTACCGGGTCAATTCCCAGCGCAATAGCGGCAGGGGTCAGGATGGGAGCCAGAATGATCATGCCCGGACCGGGATCAAAGAACATGCCGACAATCAGCAGGAAAATGTTGATCAGGATCAGGAACAGATACTTGTTGCCGGCGATCTGGATAAACCACGAAGCCACCTTGTTGGGGATTTGTGCGGAGGTCAGAACGTAGGCGAACAGGTCTGCCGTGGAGAGCACCAGCATAATGACTGCAACCAGAATAGCTGCTTCAGCAAAGGTGGAAACAAGCTTTTTCCAATCCAGTTCCCGGTAAATAAACAGACCCACAAAGATGGCATAGGCAACAGCGACAGCCGAGGCCTCCGTAGCGGTGAAAAAGCCGCCGTAGATGCCGCCCAGGATAATTACCGGCATGAACAGTGCCCAAATGGCGTCTTTGAAGGAAATCCACTTCTCTTTCCAGGAGTACTTGCGGTCGCCTGTATAGCCGTGTTTCCGGCTGACATACCAGGCGTAGAGGATTTCGGTCAGGCCTAGAAGAATTCCGGGGATGACGCCGGCGACAAACATCTGGGTAATGGAAACGTTTGTTGCCACGCAGTATAGAATCATCTGGATACTGGGCGGTATAATAACCGCCAGGCCGGCCGATGCCGCCTGGGTGGCAGCGGAAAACCGGACGTCATAACCGCGCTTGACCATGTTGGGCAGCATGATAGAGCCGATGGCGGCGGCGGTAGCCGCAGCCGAGCCGCTCAGAGCGCCGAAGAACATACAGGAAATGATCAGGATCGTGGCCAGGCCGCCATGGTAGTGACCTACCAGCGAGCTGACAAAGTCCACAATCCGCTTGGAAATTCCTGTGGCCTCCATCAACGACCCCGCCAGAATAAAAAACGGAATGGCCAACAGAGTGAAGGAATTCAGACCGGAGAAGAACCGCTGGGCAACTAGGCCTGCGGGCATGTCCATCCCCAGCACCGTGACCGCTGCGGAAAGTCCCAGAGAGATGGCCACAGGGACGGTGAGCAAAAAGAGAACGAACATGATGACAAACATTAAGACGATCAAGCCTGAACGCCTCCTTTCTTTTCCCGATCCTGCAGCGTCAGCTCAAACACGTTTGCCAGGGAGTTCAGGAACGTGTAGATACAGCCCAGAGGCAGTGCCATATAGGGGACTGCCATGGGAATTTTCAGGGCTGCGGACAGGGAACGGTAGTTCACAGAGATTGCCATAGCCGCACAGACGGTGGTCATCACACAGAAAAGGAAAGTGAAAATCAGAGCAATCCAATACATCCGGTGCAGGCCGATGTCCCCCATTTTGGTAAGCATGGGCAAAACCTCCATGCGGATCAATCTGCCGGAACGGGCCGCCAGCCCGGAGCCGAAATAGACTATATAGATGACCAGGAACCGGCACAGCTCATCGCTCCATGGAATGGAGAATAGCCCCATATTTCGGGCCAGTACCTGTAAGAAGGTTGCTAGGAACATAATCATAAAAATGGCTACAATAAAGTTTTTGATCAATTTATTGAGCCCGTCAATTGCCCGGATAAATCCCCGCATGGAAATATCGCCACCTTATCTCGTAGTAATATGGGGTTGCATGAAAGGGAAATTATGCTGCAGGGTATGCAGCGTTGGCGGCTTCGGCCTCCTCCATTAGCTGGGCATACAGCTCGGGATCATATTCTTCCACCATGTCGTACACCGGCTGGCTCATTTCCCGCATCTTTTCAAACTCGCCGTCCTCCAGTTCACTGACGGTGACGCCATAGTTATCCTGCATATCCTTCAGAGCCTCTTCATTGTAGGTGGTCATGTAATCCTTGTGGGCGGCCTTGGACTCGGCAACCGCCTCCAGCAGGATATTCTGCTGAGCCTCAGTCAGGCCCTCCCAAGCGGCGTTGCTCATCAGGAAGGTCATAACGTGGAACACGCGGTTGGAATTGGTGAGATACTTCTGAACTTCATAGAACTTAGAAGTGTAGAAGGAACCAATGGTGGTCTCCTGACCGTCCACCACGCCCTGCTGCATAGCCAGGAACAGCTCACCGAAGGAGATGGGCACAGGCTGCACGTTCAGGCACTCCCAGGATTTAATGGCCATGTCAGAGGTCATGGAGCGCATCTGCAGGTTGGCCAGATCTTCCACCTTGGTGATGGGGCCGGCATTGTTGCTGATGGAATAGAAGCCATTTTCATAGAAACCAAGGCCAATAATACCGCTGTCCGTCATGCTGGTAAGCAGGGTCTGGACTGGTTCGCTCTCCTGGAAAGCATAGGCGGCATCCCGGCTTTCAAAGAGGCAGGGCAGGTCAAAGAAATTGTACATGGGGTTGAGAGGCTGCACGCCGGCAGGACCCATCAGGGCGAAAGTGACGCCGTTCATCTGAAGAGACTCCAGCAGAGCCACATCGTCACCCAAGGAGCTGTCGTAGTAGAGCTCCACCTTCATGTTGCCGCCGCTCTTCTCTTCTACCAGCTCGGCAAAGTTCTGGGAGGCGATAGCATAGGGGTGAGTGCTGGCTACGGTCAGGCCAAACTTAAAGGTCTGCGGCGTACCCAGATCACTTCCTCCACCGGAAGCAGCGCCGGAGGTGGCGGAAGAGGCTGTGTTTCCACAACCAGAGAGCAGTCCAAAGGACAGCACGATGGCCATACATGCGGAAAGCAGTTTTTTCATTGTATTCTCCTCCTGAATTTTAGTCCGAAATGCGGACTTATAG
This sequence comes from Eubacteriales bacterium, assembly GCA_048215895.1. Lineage (GTDB taxonomy): Bacteria > Bacillota > Clostridia > Oscillospirales > Oscillospiraceae > Lawsonibacter. Next base: position 42 of record DBFWXD010000282.1, on the reverse strand, counting down.
TCCGTATCTTGGTATAACCAAAATAGCATCACTGCCTATAAT
>DBFWXD010000281.1:0-1714 GCA_048215895.1 Eubacteriales bacterium | reverse complement strand
AAATGGAAGCCAGCAGGCTGGCCAGCAGCCGTTCCAGGCGGTTTTGCCCGGAAACCATGAGGTAAATCCCCACAAAGATAGCCAGGGCCAGCAGGCTGCCCGTCAGGTTGGCGTTGTTGTAAATGCCGTTCATACGGCTGTTGCTGATGAGAATCTCTTCGCCCAGGCTCAGGTAAGTGTCATAGCCCAGCATCCCCGCCGCAGAGGCAAAGCCGCGAAACAGCGGTCCATTGCAGGCCAGATCCATACACAGCAGAGAGATGGCGCTGCACACGCCGGAAAATCCCCACAGAGTCCCCCGGATGCTGGACCGGCTGCCTCTGGTCACCAGAAGCAGGCCCAGAGATCCGGCCGCCAGATATTTGGGAATCTCCTGAATGGCATAGGAGCCAAAATCCGTGTAGAGACTGCCGATGGTACACAGAATCAAAAAGGCTTCAAAGCCCAGCAGAGCCACTCCGGCGCGGGAGCGCAGCCGGGTTCTGGCCCCTTTTCCCAAAGAGAGAATCAGGGCCAAGGCCCCCAGAATCAGCGCCATATTTCTGGTCTGCACGGTCATGGCCAAAAACAGCAGCACCGAATACCAGACAGGGAACCACCGCTCCAGCACTCCGGCGGCCGCCTCCTGCCCGGAAGCAAATCCGGACCGCGGAAGGTCAGCGCGCCCGGCGTTTGTAGGTTTGTTCTTCATGGTCAACTTCCCCCAACATGAGTTTAAAGTTCTGGGATCAAATCAATTTGTTATTATACCATCCTTTTTTCCCTGTGTCCACAAGAGCAATATGGTCGTTTCGGTTAACTTTTCTGAAATATGGTTCCTCCTTGTATTAAAACATACCACGTTTCTCCCCGTTCTCCCCCGCGGGCGGGGATGTCCGGGCCCGCGCCTTCTCCTTTCCTGTCCGCCCGCACGGCTTTCCCCGGGGACCACGGGGCCGCTCTCTTCATATAATAAAGCGGGAGCTTTTCCCAGAAGGAGGTAACACACATGGGTGTTACAAATTCCAATAAAGTTATCAACACCGACCGCATCTCCTGTGATGGAAGCGTTCGGGTCACACTGGCGCTGACGGCCGCGCCGGATATCGTCTCCAATCCCACGGACATTGTGGTCATTCTGGACCGCTCCGGCAGCATGACCGGGGCGCCCCTGGCCGACATGAAGCTGGGAACCAAGACCTTTATCGATCTCATTGATGAGGCCACCGACAACACTCAGGACGGCCAGATCGGCTCCGGGAGCCGGATGGCAATTGTCAGTTTTTCCAGCACCGCAGTGGCGAACACACAGCTGATCACCTCGGTGGACACTCTAAAAGCCGCTGTGGACGGCCTGACGGCCGGCGGCAATACCAACCACGCGGATGCATTTGCCAAGGCTACGGAGCTGTTTGATCCGGCCTCCTCCAACGCCAAGGTCATGGTCCTGTTTACCGACGGCAACACCACCACCGGGGCGCCTCCCGCTCCTGTGGCCGCCGCGGCCAGGGCCCAGGGCATCACCATCTACTGCATCGGCCTCATCGGCTCTGACGGTCTGGATCTCAACGCCCTGAACAACTGGGCCACCGATCCCGACGCCTCCCATGTGGCGGTCACCCCGGACGCCGCCGACCTGGAGGAGCTGTTTGCCGAGCTGGCCGCCAACATCTCCAAGCCCGGCGCCACCAACATCGTCATTGACGAGGTGGTCAATCCGGACTTTGTTATCACC
>DBFWXD010000280.1:0-2192 GCA_048215895.1 Eubacteriales bacterium | reverse complement strand
GGCATAGTCCGTAGCGATCTGGGAGCCGTAGGTGGCCACCAGGTTGGCGAAGAAGCCGAAGAAGGCGATGGGGGCGTAGTAGGTGACTAGCTGAACGACCTTCATCATAGCTTCGGACAGGCTGGTGAGGAATCTTGCAATCAGGCTGTCAGGACCCGGCCCCAGATTTACGCCGAAGCCGAACAGAATGGAGAAGACGATCAGGGGCAGCATGGCGCTGCGGCTGAGCAGGCCGGAGAAGTCGCTCACCGTGAAGAAGTTCACGATCAGGTCCGGGATGGAGATGGGATCCTCCACCACGCCCTCAGTCAGGTTGGTCCAGGGCTCCAGAACCGGGGGGAAGATCTTCATAATGACGATCATGATGACTGCAGCGATGGCGCCGGTGATGACGAAGGTCAGCACGGTGGTGCCCATGATCTTGCCGGCCCGTTTGCGGCTCTTCATGGTAGCCACAGACCCGGCAATGGACGAAAACACCATGGGCACCACGATGCAGAACATCATATTCAGGAACAGGGTGCCCAGAGGTTCCAGCACCGTGGCGCCGGCGCTGATGACGTTCCCCTCCGCATCCAGCTCCTGGGGGAAGATCCAGCCCACGATGGAGCCCAGGATCATGGCCCCCAGCATGACGGCCAGAAATGCGTAGTTCCGGGCAACAGACTTTTTGCTCAGCTGTGTACTCATTCTCTCTCCTCCAATACATATTGAAATAGCTGCTGACCTATATGGCCTTCCGGCCTTACATTATAATAAGGTCCTCATCCGTAACTTCACCCCTGCACACCACGTTGGTGGGGCCTGTCAGATAAAGGCTGGCGATATGGGAGTGGACCCGCTCCGCATCGATCACCAAGCGGCCGCCGGTCATATCCACCTGTACGCCGTGGCCGGAGACTTTGCCCTGCAGAGTCAGCACGGTCACCACAGATCCGGTGCCAGTGCCGCAGGCATAGGTGAAGTCCTCCACGCCGCGTTCAAATGTCCGCTCGAAAATCAGATCTTCACCGGTGATCTCGTAGAAGTTCACATTGGCACCCTTGGGAAAGACCTTGTTCCACCGAATGGCCCGGCCCAGCTCCCGCAGCTCGTTTTCGTCCGCCTGGCGCAGTCCGGCGTATGGCACCACGGCGTGGGGGATGCCGGGATTTCCCAGCTCCACATAGGAGCAGACGTATGTCACGCCGTCTGCCTCCACCGGGCTATCCAGTCGTACGGTGGTGGGGTCGTTCAGCCGGATGCGGTACAGCCGCTGGTCGATCCGCCGGCCGGTGACGATGCCTGCCGTGGTCTCCACAGTCTGCGTCTCTCCGGCCAGCCCGTTTTCGTAGCCATACCGGCAGATGCAGCGGGCACCGTTCCCACACATCTCACCTACGCTGCCATCAGAATTATAGAACAGCATCCGATAATCTCCGCCCTGGGAGGGGGCATCCACAACCATCAACCCGTCCGCCCCGATGGACATGTGCCGTTCACACAGCGTCCGGGCGATTTGTGGCAGCTGCTCCAGGGGGAGGTGCTCCTCCAGGTTGTTCAGAATCACAAAGTCATTTCCCGCGCCGTTCATTTTCCAAAATCTCAAGTTTCCACCTCCTTCTTGTATATACATTATTATAACAGCGAGAACTGAGAATGAAAAGCAGAGAATGTGCGGAAAACCATGCAGAACCTGCGAAATCCACGTCAGTGGGAAGACGGTCGAAAAAAATCGAGAAAAGAGGAAAAAGGTATTGACAAAAGGGGAAGGATTTGGTATTCTAACAAAGCTGTCGGCGCGGTGATGAGCCGGGCCGGGAAGAAATGAAAAAAGTTCTTGACAGCAAGGCTGAGATGTGGTAACCTAAACAGGTTGCTGCTGATACGAGATGGATCGGATGTCAAAAAACTTCTGAAAAAAGTTCTTGACAAACGAAATGAAATCGAGTATAATAGCAATGTTCCGCCGGGAACGGCGTGCACCTTGTAAATTAAACAACGTAACGAAAAGGAAGCACCAGAAGGCGAGCTCATTTAGGTGAGTTTGCCAAAGGACAAAGCCGTCTCACTGGGTTGAGTCAATTACCAGTGGGATGGAGAAATGAAGCTATGACAAATAGCTCTATGAAGGTTTGAACGGACTACGGTTCTTTTAGATACCATTTTATAGAGAGTTTGATCCTGGCTCAGGACGAACGCTGGCGGCGTGC
>DBFWXD010000028.1:0-16938 GCA_048215895.1 Eubacteriales bacterium | reverse complement strand
ATTCTATACTATGTTCTGTATTTCATTCTCTTCTTCTTTGTGCTATAATGCACCCACTGTCATCCGCGCGGGCGACACCCATCGGATGATATGTGTGTGTAGTATGGACGGCCTTCGCCGTCAGTAAGGAGAGAATGTATGACCACTTCCCAACTTTGCATCATGGGTACCATTATTCTGTACCTGTGCCTTGTCATTTTCACCGGCGTCATGATTGGCCGCCGCTCCAAGAAGAGCTCTGAGGGCTTCTATCTGGGCGGGCGTGGCATGGGCCCCCTGGTCACCGCCATGAGCGCCGAGGCCTCCGACATGAGCAGCTACCTGCTCATGGGCATCCCCGGCCTTGCCTATCTCAGCGGCGTGGCAGACGCCAGCTGGACCGCCATCGGCCTGGCCTTCGGTACGTACCTGAACTTCCTGCTTGTGGCCCGGCGGCTGCGCCGGTACAGCGTACAGCTGGACGCCATCACCATCCCCAGCTTCATCTCCAAGCGCTATGGGGAAAAGAAGCCGGTGATCATGTGCATCTCCGCCCTTATCATCCTCATCTTCTTCGTCCCCTATGTGGCCTCCGGCCTAGCCGCCATCGGCAAGCTCTTTAACAGCCTCTTCGGCTGGAACTACATGGCCGCCGTGGTGGTGGGCGCCATCGTCATCATCAGCTACACCTCTGTGGGCGGTTTCAGCGCCGTGGCCACCATGGACCTCATTCAGTCCATCATTATGACCATCGCCCTGGCCATCATTGTGACCTTCGGCATCGTGCAGGCCGGCGGCATGGACGCCGTGCTGGAGCACGCCAAGTCCCTGCCCGGCTACCTCAGCTTCAGCCAGACCTACAACGCGGCCTCCAACAGCGCCGAGCCCTATGGCATCATCCGCATCGTCTCCATGATGGCCTGGGGCCTGGGCTACTTCGGAATGCCCCACATTCTGGTGCGCTTTATGGCCATCCGGGATGAAAACGAGCTGAAGCTCTCCCGCCGCATCGCCTCTGTCTGGGTGGTCATCTCCATGGGCGTGGCGGTGCTCATCGGCATTGTGGGCCACGCCGTGTCCTCCGCCGGCCGTATCCCCTTCCTGGAGGGCAGCGCCACCGAAACCGTGATCGTCCGCCTGTCCGACCTGCTGTCCAGCTATGGCATCTTCCCCGCCATTGTGGCCGGCTGCATCCTGGCCGGTATCCTGGCCGCCACCATGTCCACCGCCGACTCTCAGCTGCTGGCCGCCTCCTCCGCATTTTCCGAGAACATCGTGCAGAATGTATTTGGCATTAAGCTCACGGAAAAGCAGAACATGCGCATCGCCCGGCTCACGGTCATCTGTATTGCGGTCATCGCCATTTTCCTGGCTGCCGACCCCAACAGCAATGTCTTCCAGATCGTGTCCTTCGCCTGGGCCGGCTTCGGCGCCACCTTCGGCCCCGCTATGCTCTGCGCCCTGTTCTGGAAGCGCAGCAACCGCCAGGGCATTATGGCCGGTCTGGTGGTAGGCGGCGTGATGATCTTCGTGTGGAAGTTCCTGGTCCGTCCCATGGGCGGTATCTGGGACATCTACGAGCTGCTGCCCGCCTTTGCCTGCGCTCTGCTGGCCATTGTGGTGGTCTCCCTGCTCACCCCCGCCCCCCGGCAGGAGGTTCTGGACGCCTTCGATTCCTACAATAAGTAATATACTGCGAGAAAAGCCGCCCGGCACATTTTGTGCCGGGCGGCTTTTCTCATGTCTCGGAAGGACTGTCGTCCTCCTCCTGGTTCTTTTTATCCTTTCCCCGCAGGGAGAGCAGCAGACCAATGGGGATCACCGACCCGAAGAGGATAATCTGAAGTGACAGCAGCAGATCCTCCCCCCGGAACATCCAGGCCACCACGCCTCCGTAAATCAGCGGAACAATGCAGCCCATGTACCAGTGGGGCTCCCCCCGGCGGCTGACCCACGCCTGGAGCACCACAGCGGCAAAGGCGACCGTAAAGACCGTCCAGGCGTTCATGTTTCTCCCTCTTTCTTATTCCAAATTCAAGCGGTGTTTCAGAAGATAGCTGGTGGCAAAAAACATCAGCACAGCAGGAAGCAGCAGCAGGGTAATTCCTACCCAGAAGCCCCCGTGTCCGCTCAGCAGCGCCATTGCGTCCAAAATTCCCATGATTCCCAGTTCCCCAAACAGGCTGATGAGCAGATTACCCACAATGTCCAAGACAAAGAAGGCCACCACACTCATCAGCACCCGGCGGCGGTGGAACAGGTGGCCGATGGCCATGGACAGGTACACCATGGTCACCATCAGCGACAGGGCCACCACACACAGCAGGAAAAATTCCGCCATGTATAGCAGCGCATCTGGCTGTCTCAGCAGCCCCTGCACAAGACTCTTCCACAGCTCCACATCGAACACTTCAATCCAGTTGATGGGCATCATCAGGAACATGGCCAGGAAAGACACCGCCACATTGACCACCGTCACCACAACTGCACAAATTAGCTTGGACAGCACCAGCTGCCAGGTCTTCACCGGCAGGGTGTGCATAAGATAGCCCTCGTCCCCCAGCAAGCCCCGATAAAACCGGGTGAGCACAAAGACCATGGCCACCACAAACATGGCGCACATCACGCCGATAAACACGGTAATGGTAATCACGGCCAGCAGCTCGTTCTCTGCCACAAGGCCACCCTGCCGGTTGAAGGGGAGGGTGAAGCGGTTGATGAGGGCAATGACCAGCGCCGCCAGCCAGATCATGGAAAACTGCTTCCACATGGCCCGGAAATCATATTTTAAAAGCTTTCCCAACATCAGAACTCTCCTCCTTCCAAGGGCTGTGCCCGGAAAATCTCCCGGAACAGGGCATCCACGCTCTTGCCCTGGGTCTCCCGGATATGATCCACCGTGTCGTGGAGCATGACCTTTCCCGTCTTCAGGAAAATGGCCTCGTCCAGCACCTTTTCAATGTCGGAGATCAGGTGGGTGGAGATGAGCACGGTGCCCTCCTCGTTGTAGTTGGTCAAAATGGTGTGAAGAATAAAATCCCGGGCCGCCGGGTCCACCCCGGCAATAGGCTCATCCAGCAGGTAGAGCTGGGCCTTCCGGGCCATGACCAGCACCAGCTGCACCTTCTCCTTGGTGCCCTTGGACATGGTCTTCAGCCGGTCATGGGGCTCCACCCCCAGGCTGCGGCACATGGCAATGGCCTTGTCATAATCAAAGTCCCGGTAAAAATCCCGGAACAGGTCGAACAGGTCCACCGCCCGCATCCAGTTGGCAAAATACATCCGGTCGGGCAGATAGCTCACCTGAGCCTTGGTCGCCACACCCACAGGCTGGCCGCCGATCTCGATTTCTCCCGCGGTGGGCTGGAGCAGACCGCACAGCAGCTTGATGAGGGTGGTCTTTCCGCTTCCGTTGGGCCCCAGCAGACCCACAATCCGCCCCCGGCCCACTTCCAGGTCCACGCCGGACAGGGCCGGTTTTCGTCCATAGGCCTTGGAAAGGCCCCGGCAGACAATCAATTGTTCGCTCATAGCTTCTCCTCCTTTAACAGCGCCGCGGCCTCATCGGGGCTATACCCCAGCTCCGCCATGGCATGAACATATTGCTCCATCACAACCCGGGCCTGGGCGTGCCGGACGGCGTTCAGCACCCCGGTGTCCTGGGTGACCATGCGCCCGGCGGTGCGGTCAGCTTTGGCCAGACCATCCTGCTCCAGCTGGGCCAGGGCCCGCTGCATGGTGTTGGGATTGACCCCCGCCTCGGCCGCCAGTTCCCGCACAGACGGCAGCCGGCTTCCCGGGGGATAGATCCCGGTGATAATCCGGCGGGTCATCTGCTCCGTCAGCTGGAGCCAGATGGGCCGGTCGTCGGTGAGCTTCCAATCCATATGCGCTCCTCCTTGTCTGTATTATTGTATTATGTGTCTAGTACAATAATACATCCGCCCGCGTTTGTCAACCCCCGCCGGTGTTTTTAATCCAATTTTCATTTATTAAGAAATTTTAAGGATTTGTCACTGAATTGTTGCTGGTTTGCATAGATTTTGTGATGATACCCCCTGATTTCTCCTGCTATAATGAATTTGCCTGAGGGGGGCTGTCTCCCGCGGGCCGAACCTTTTTTCCACCTGACTGGAGGAATATGATGATGAAACGTGTCTTATCTTGTACTGCTGCCGCCCTGGCTCTGGCGGTGGCCCTCACCGCCTGTTCGCCCAAAGCCGCCCCGGGCGGCTCCGCCTCCTCCGCCCCCGCGTCCAGCTCTTCGGAGGCTCCCTTTGTCTTTACCCGGGAAAACCTGCCCCGGCTGGACGGCTCCACCTCCACTGTCCCTCTGGCCACGGCCATGTGCGCCGTTTTGCTGGGGGAGGAGCCGGAGCAGGTGTCCGATCTGGTCAGCTTCTCCCGCACCACCCAGTCTTACCGAAACCTCATGGCCGGAGAGCGGGACCTGGTGCTGGCGGCGGAACCGGAGGGGGAGGTCCTGGAGCAGCTCCAGGAGGAGGGCCACTGGCTCTACACCCCCTTCGCCACGGACGCCCTGGTCTTTGTGGTCAACGAGGATAACCCGGTGGACAACCTGACCTGGGAGCAGGTGCAGAAGATCTACACCGGGGAGATCACCAACTGGAAGGAAGTGGGGGGCAGCGACCTGGATATTGTCCCCTTCCAGCGCAATCAGGGCGCTGGCAGCCAAACCATGTTTGAAAAGCTGGTGATGGACGGCCAGAGCCCCATGGAGGCCCCCGAAGCCTGGGTGCCCGATTCCATGCAGGGCTTAATCGATGCGGTGCGGCAGTATGACAACACCCCCTCCGCCATCGGCTTTACGGTGTACTATTACGCCAACGACATGGAGAAGGCCCAGGGGCTGAAGGTACTGTCCATTGATGGGGTGGCCCCCAGCTCCCAGACCATCCGGGACAGCAGTTACCCCTTCCTCAATCCCTACTATGTGGCCATCGACCAGAACGCCGCCGCCGACAGCCCCACCCGCATCCTCTACGACTGGGTGCTGGGTCCCGAGGGCCAGAAGCTGGCAGCCATGGAGGGGTATGTGCCCGTCATGGAAGGAGTGGACTAACATGAAAGCCTTTGGCAGATGGGCCGTTCTGGCCCTGGCCGGCGTCCTTTTGGCGGGGTGCGCCCCCAAGGAGGCCAGCACGTCCCAGCTCCCCGCCGGGCCCAACGTCCAGACCGACTGGTCGGTCCTCGCAAATGAAAATCCCCTTCCCGCCGTGGGGGAGCGGCTCTATGAGCAATATACCCCCGAACTCATCCCCCGGGACAGCTACGGCCCGCTGCTTCCCTTCGCGGGAAGCATGGGGCTGACCCTGGCCTGGTGGGAGGAGGAGCCCGCCTACACATCCCCAACCTGGTTTTATGGACTGATGACCCAGGACGGCACCCTGGTCATGGACGCCGTGTGCAGCTCCATCACCCGGTGCAGCTACTCCCAGTTGGACACCGCCACCGGTACATTCTCCGACTACTACCTCCCCGTCTATGCTCTCACCCAGGGGGACCAGGAGCGGGGCAGGCCCGGCACCGGCACCCTGGTGGCCCTGGCGGCCCAGGACGGCAGCTGGTGGACGGGCTACCGTTACTGGGGCGTCATTACCTACCCGGACGGAGTGGCCGCCGGAGACCAGGAGGGGCTGACCCTCCTGAACGCCCAGACCGGCGAAACAATGGGTCAGTATACCTGGGCCCAGCTGGGCATTGAGGACCCCAAAGCCATCCCCTGGTTCACCGGAGATGCCCCCGGCACCGCCCAGTGGAAAGACGGGCGACTCTTTCTGGGCACTTATGGGGAAACCAATCAAGTGGCCCGCTTCCTGGACCCTTACACCGGGGAGGTCTCCACCACCAGCGCGGAAGAGTGGTTCCACCAGTGGGACTCGGACGCCAACACTCGCCTGGACTGGGTGCCCCTGGCCCATGAGGACGGCACCATCACCCTCACCCGCGGAACACAGTCCCACACCTTCTCCTCCCCGCTGCCCGAGGACGAATACCCCTCAGTGCTGGGGGGCGACCGGGTCTACTTCTTCACCTGGGATGAGACCAGCAGCCGCTTTGCCATTACCGACCTGGAGGGAAACGTCCTGATCCCGCCCCAGGAGGGGGCGCTCACCATTCTGGACGGCACCAGAGAGGGCGGCCAGCTGCTGTTTGCTGTCCCCCAGGCACAGGATTGGCAGATCTATGACCGGGACGGCAATGCCCTTTACACCCTGCCCGGAGGCACGGGAAGCTTTTGCTATCTGGTCAATGGGCTCATTGAGATCGTCCAGAACAACTGCGTCTCCTACTACCAGACCCAGACCGGAACCTGCATTCGCCGCACGTACGCGGGGCTGCCCGGCTAGAGGAACTGTAAAAAAACTGTGAACACCCTTGCTTTTTTGCAGTAAGTGCGCTATGATAACGTTAGCACTCAGGAATTGTGAGTGCTAACGTTATTTCTTTCTTTTGTTATAAATAAACTTTACTATACACGGAGGAATCAGAAATCATGGCAAAGAAGCAGTTTAAGGCCGAATCTAAGCGGCTGCTGGACCTGATGGTCAACTCCATCTACACCCACAAGGAGATCTTTCTCCGGGAGCTTATCTCCAACGCCAGCGACGCGGAGGACAAACTGGCCTACAAATCTCTCACCGACGACAGCGTGGACGTGAAGCGCAAGGATCTGAAGATCACCATTGTCCCCGACAAGGAGATGCGCACCCTCACCGTGTCCGATAACGGCATCGGCATGACCAAGGAGGATCTGGAGAACAACCTGGGTGTCATTGCCCACAGCGGCTCCGGCCAGTTCAAGGCCAACCTCAGCGAGGACGATAAGGCCGCCGACAAGATTGACGTCATCGGCCAGTTCGGCGTGGGCTTCTACTCCGCCTTTATGGTGGCTGACCATGTGACCGTGGTGTCCAAGGCCTGGGGCAGCGACGAGGCCTTTATGTGGCAGTCCGACGGGGCCGACGGCTACACCATCACCCCCTGCGAAAAGGATGCCCCCGGCACCGACATCATCATGCACATCAAGCCCAACGCCGACGAGGAGAACTACGACCAGTATCTGGAGACCTACAAATTACAGGAGCTGATCAAGAAGTACTCCGATTATATCCGCTACCCCATTGTCATGGAGGTGGAGGACTACCGCCAGAAGGAGAAACCCGCCGACGCCGGCGAGGACTACAAGCCCGAGTGGGAGACCGTAAAGGAGTGGAAGACCCTCAACTCCATGGTGCCCCTGTGGCAGCGCCAGAAGTCCAAGGTAAAGCCCGAGGAGTATAACGCCTTCTATAAAGAGAAGTTCAACGACTGGCAGGACCCCCTGGCCGTCATCCACACCAGCGCCGAGGGCGCGGTGACCTATAAGGCCATGCTGTATATCCCCGAAAAGGCCCCCTATGACTTCTACACCCGGGAGTACCAGAAGGGCTTGCAGCTCTACTCCTCCGGCGTGCTCATCATGGACAAGTGCGCCGACCTGCTCCCCGACTACTTCCGCTTTGTGAAGGGCGTGGTGGACTCCGCCGACTTCTCCCTGAACATCAGCCGTGAGGTCCTCCAGCACACCCGCCAGCTGAAGGTCATCGCCTCCGCCCTGGAGAAGAAGATCAAGTCTGAGCTTTTGAAGATGCAGAAGGACGACCGGGAGAAGTATGAGAAGTTCTGGGCCGCCTTCGGCACCCAGATCAAGTACGGCGTGGTGGCCGACTACGGCGCCCACAAGGACGTGCTTCAGGACCTGCTGCTGTTCTGGTCCTCCAAGGAGGGCAAGAACACCACTCTGGCCGCCTATAAGGATCGTATGCCGGAGGATCAGCCCTTCTACTACTACGCCTGCGGCGAGAGCGTGGAAAAGATCGCCAAACTGCCCCAGGTGGAGCGGATTCTGGACAAGGGCTATGAGATCCTCTACTGCACCGAGGATGTGGACGACTTTGTCATGAAGGCCCTGGGCGAAATTGACGGCAAGCAGTTCAAGTCCGTCAACGAGGAGGACGCCCTGCCTCAGACTGAGGAGGAGAAGAAGGCCGCTGAGGAGAAGGCTGAGGCCGGCAAGGACGTGCTGGATGCCGTGAAGGAGGCCCTGGGCGAGCAGGTGAAGCAGGTTCGCATCTCCTCCATCCTGAAGTCCGGCGCCTGCTGCCTCACCGCCGACGGCCCCGTCTCCCTGGAGATGGAAAAGTATATGCGCAAGGTGGAGGGCGGCGCCCACATGAAGGCCGACCGGGTGCTGGAGCTGAACCCCGACTCCGCCCCCTTCGCCGCCCTGAAGCGGGCTGTGGAGGCCGGTGACAAGGATACCGTGGCCAAGTACTCCAAGCTGCTGTATGCCCAGGCTCTGCTGCTGGCCGACCTGCCTCTGGAGGACCCCGCCGAGTACACTCAGCTGGTGTGCTCCCTGATGGTCTGATCACACACACAACGAAAAGCGCCCTCCGGCCAATCGGGCCGGAGGGCGCTCTTTTTTCCTTGCAATTACGACAAAAATAGACTACAATAAAATAAATTTCCGTTTTTTGATGAAAGCGGTAATAGGAGGTACTTTAATATGATTGCCATTGCTTCCGATCACGGAGGATATACGCTGAAGGAGCACATCAAGGCCTATCTGGCCGCCAAGGGCATCACCTGTGAGGACTTCGGCACCAACAGCACCGACAGCTGCGACTACCCCGATTTCGCCAAGCCCGCCGCCGAGGCTGTGGCCAACGGCCAGTGCGAAAAGGGCATTGTCATCTGCACCACCGGCATCGGCATCTCCATCTCTGCCAACAAGGTCAAGGGCATCCGCTGCGCCCTGTGCACCGACACGCTCACCGCGGAGATGACCCGCCGCCACACCGATGCCAACATGCTGGCCATGGGCGCGGGCATTGTGGGCCCCATGCTGGCCGAGCGGATTGTGGATACGTTCTTGTCCACCGAGTTTGAGGGGGGCCGTCACGCCCGCCGGGTGGCCAAGATGATGGAGATTGAGCAATAATCCTCCTCCCCTTGCCCCAGCACGACAAAGGGCCCTGACCGTTCGGTCAGGGCCCTTTGCCTGTGTGTGTTGTAAAAGGAGAGGGAGAAATGGGAGATACAGTTTGTAGCTTGGCTACAAGGATATGATAAAAGAAATTTAAGGCAAAATCATGACTTTCTCATGAACTTTTTGTTAACGTTACGGCACCCATCGCGACAAAAAGCCCCGGCTGCCTAACCGGGGCTTTTTGCCTGTGTGTTGTAAAGGAGAGAGAGAATAGAGATATGTCTTGTTCACTTGGCTACAATGACATCATAGACTAAGATTAAGGCAAAACCATGACTACAAAATGAACTTTTTGTGAATGTTTCCCCGGAGGTACGGCGGATTCCCGCTTGACTTGCATCGGGGCCGCGTGCATAATAATGGTTAATTCTTTTCCCGCAATTTTCTTTGTTCGAGGTGTGTGTTTCCGTGAATATGATCCTTCAGCTCTGCCTGCGGGGGGAGGACCCCAATTCCCCCCAGGTCCGCCGCCGGTGCGGGACCATCGCCGGCACCATGGGCATTATTTTAAACCTGCTGCTGTCGGCCAGCAAGCTGCTGGCCGGACTGCTCACCGCCTCGGTGGCCATGACCGCCGACGGCCTCAATAACCTCTCTGACGCTGCCACCTCCGTGGTCACCCTCATCGGCTTTCGCCTGGCGGGGCAGGAGGCGGACGCCGACCATCCCTTTGGCCACGGAAGAATTGAATATGTGGCCGGGCTCATTGTCTCCCTGGCCATTTTGCTCATGGGCGTAGAGGTGGGCCGCTCCGCGGTGGACTCCCTGCTCCACAGCTCCGCCCCGGAATTTTCCCCTCTGGCGGTGGCCATTTTGTGCGCTGCCATTCTGGTAAAATTCTGGATGTTCTGGTTTAACCGGGCGCTGGGGCGGAAGATCGGCTCCGCGGCCATGGAGGCCACCGCTGCCGACTCCCTCTCCGACACCCTGTCCACCGGAGTGGTTCTCCTGTCCACCCTGCTGTGCCACTTCTTCCAGCTCCATGTGGACGGCCTGGCCGGACTTTTGGTGTGCGCTTTCATTTTGAAAACCGGCTGGGAGGCCGCCCGGGATACCCTGGACCCCCTGCTGGGCCGGCCCATGGACCCGGAGCTGGCCGCCGACATTGACAAGCTGGTGCTGAGCCACGACAACATCCTGGGCATCCACGATCTGGTCTACCACGACTATGGCCCCGGCCGGGCCATGATGTCCTTCCATGCGGAGGTCCCCGCCGACGGTGACCTGCTGGAGATCCACGACATCATTGACCACATTGAGCGGGAGCTGAAGGCCAAGCACCACATCGAAACGGTCATCCACATGGACCCTGTGGTCTGCGACGACAGCACCTCCGCCCTGCGCGCCCAGGTGGATGAGCTGACCAAGCAGCTGGACCCTGCCCTGTCCATCCACGACTTCCGTATGACCGCCGGCCCCATCCACACCAACATTATCTTCGACGTGGTGGTGCCCTATGGCTTCCGCCTGTCCGACAGCCAGGTCCGGGAGTCTCTGACTCAGTCCATCCACGCCCTCTCCCCCCGGTATTACGCCGTCATTCAGGTGGACCACTCCTATGTGGACGGCAGAGGGGATGCAAAAGCCTCTCCCGCCCCGTAATTCACAAATTATTCACCCAAGATGTTCATTTTGCGGTATAATAAACTATAAATTACTTAAGATGGGGTGATACTTATGCCCAAAAAGGTTTTGATCGTAGAAGACGACGGAAATATTGCAGAGCTGCTCCACCTTTACCTGGAAAAAGAAGGCTTTGAGACCCAGGTGGCCAAGGACGGCGGCCGGGGTGTGGAGCTGTTCCGCTCCTTCCAGCCCGATTTGGTCCTGCTGGACATCATGCTGCCCATTATGGACGGCTGGTCCGTGCTGAAGAAAATCCGGGAGACGGATAAGACCCCCGTCATCATGCTCACTGCCAAGGGCCAGACAGAAGACAAGGTGGCCGGGCTGGAGCAGGGGGCGGACGACTACATTGTCAAGCCCTTTGAAATGAAAGAAGTCCTGGCTCGGATTCACGCGGTGCTGCGCCGGTCCGGTGCCGAGGAGGAGCCCGGAGAGAAAAAGCTCACCTTTGACAAGCTGGTCATCAATCTGGACTCCTACGAGCTGCTGGTGGATAACCAGCGGGTGGACACTCCCCCCAAGGAGCTGGAGCTGCTGTTCCACCTGGCCTCCTCCCCCAACCGGGTGTTTACCCGCAACCAGCTTCTGGACGAGGTGTGGGGCTTTGACTACTTCGGCGACAGCCGCACCGTGGACGTACACATCAAGCGTCTGCGGGAAAAACTGGAAAATGTCAGCGACCAGTGGCGGCTGAAAACCGTCTGGGGCGTGGGTTATAAGTTTGAAGTGGGCCCCGCCTCTTAATCTAAGTTTCTTTGGACGATACTATGTTAAGGAGGTGAGGCATCTTGCGGTCTCTCTACAAACGTCAGCTGACCATGATGGTGGGAATTATGATCCTGTCCTTCACCCTCCTGTCCGCCGCCTTTATGCTGCTGTCCTACCGGTACCTGATTTCCGAAAAGCGGGATTCCATGGAGCGCAACGCCGGATACATTGCCGGCTTTACCGCCCTGTACTACAAGGAATACCGGGACATTCAGGATGAGCTTTACAGCAACTATGTGGCCAACATCGCCCTGATCTCCGATTCCTTTGTCATTGTCGCCGGCCCAGACGGCGAGATTCTCTATGCCACCGACGGCTCCAAAATTTACGACTACAAAAATGCCGTCCTCCCCGCTTCCGTCACCAATCAGGTGCTGCGCAACGGCAATTACGCGGGCCTTACCAACCTGGAGGGGATTTATCCCGAGCGTCGGTACACCGCCGGTCTGCCCATTAACGTCACTGTTATGGGGCAGACCGTGAATGAGGGCCTGGTCCTGGTCTCCGCCGACGCCTCCAACCTCTCCCAGATGTGGTCGGCCACCGCCACCATTTTCTTCTTTTCCGCCGTGGTGGTCCTGCTCATCTCTGTGGTGGCCAGCACCATTACCTCGGCCCACCAGGCCCGGCCGCTGAACGAAATGGCGGAGGCGGCCCGAAAATTCGGCCAAGGGGAGTTTGACGTGAGGGTCACAAGCTACGAAGGGCGCTGCGATGAGATCAGTACCCTGGCCGAGGCCTTTAACGCCATGGCAAACTCCCTGGAAAAGGTGGAAACCCAGCGCGCGGAATTTATCGCCAACATTTCCCACGAGCTGAAAACGCCCATGACCACCATCTCCGGCTTTGCCGAGGGAATTCTGGACGGGACCATCCCCCCCGAGCGGGAACGGGAGTCTCTTCAGATCGTGGTATCGGAGACCCGGCGCCTCTCCCGTCTGGTACGGCGCATGCTGGATCTGTCCCGGCTCAATGCCCTGGCGGAAAACTCCATCACCGCTCAGGAGACCTTTGACCTGACGGAGACCATGTCCCAGGTGCTCATCAGCCTGGAGAGCAAGATCACCAGCCGCAACCTGGATGTGGACGTACAGATGCCCCAGGAGAAGCTGATGGTGTGGGGCGACCCCGACTCCGTCACCCAGGTGTGCTACAACCTGCTGGACAACGCGGCCAAGTTTGCCGCCCCCGGCACCACCATCACCGTCCAGATCACCAAGAAGGACGGCAAGGCCGTCACCTGTGTGCGCAACCTGGGCGCCACCATTCCCCCCGAGGAGCTTCCTCTGCTCTTCGACCGGTTCCACAAGGCGGATTACTCCCGCTCCATGGACCGGGAAGGAGTGGGCCTTGGTCTGTACATTGTCAAGACCATTTTGGGCAACCTGAAAGAGACCATCAATGTCACCAGCGAAGACGGCGTGACCCAGTTCACCTTTACCCTGACGCTGGCATAAGCATGTTTTTCAATCTTACGGCCCTGGGCCGCCGGGAGGGAATGTATGGAGCACAATCACGAAGACGATCTGTGGCAGGGCGGCCCCTGGGAACAGCCCTCCCCGGTTTTTTCTCCTCCGCCGCCGGTGGAGATTCCCCGCCCGTCCCCCCGCTCCCAGCGTCCCGTTCTGCACACCCGTCGCCGGGGGCCCAGATGGCCCTGGATCGCAGGGCTTGCCATTTTGGTGCTGGCCCTGTGCGCGGTGACTCTGTTCCTGGACCAATACGTTTCTCCCTCCGCCCTGTTTTCCTCCTCCCAGCCCTTTTCGGAGGAACAGTATCAGCGGGAGGAGAGCCAGAACACCAACGAGCCTCCGGATATTCCCCAGGCTGAAACGGGTACCGGCTTTACCCTCACCCTGAACGAGAGCCACGGAGAGGCGCTGTCCCTCTCGGAGGTCCACAGCAAGGCCATATCGTCTCTGGTATCCATCGAGGCCTACTCCGACGTCTACTTCAGTTCAGGCAGCGGGGTAATCCTCTCCTCCGACGGCTATATTGTGACCAACGCCCATGTGGTGGCCGGAGCCAACGATGTACGCATCCAGCTCAGCGACAACCGCATGTTTCCCGCAAGTCTGGTGGGCTTCAGTTCCCAGGAGGATCTGGCCGTGCTGAAAATCGACGTGGACGGCCTACCGGCTGCGGAATTCGGCGACTCCAACGCCCTGGTGTGCGGTGAGTCGGTGTCCGCTCTGGGCGACTCTCTGGGCTACCGGGGCACCTTTACCGACGGAATTATCTCCGCCCTGGACCGGGAGATGACCATGGAGGACGGCTCCACCATGGTGCTCATCCAGACCAGCGCCGCCATCAACTTCGGCAACTCCGGCGGCCCCCTGCTCAACCAATACGGCCAGGTGGTGGGCATCAACACCATCAAGATCATTGCCGACGACGGCTCGGCGGAGTCTCTGGGCTTTGCCATCCCGTCCACCCGGGTGAAGTATGTGGTGGACCATCTGATTGCCGGGGAGGAGATCCGCAGCGCCGCCTTTGGCTTCACGGTCTCCATCGTCCAGCTGCCTGAGGGCGGGCTGGAGCTTCTGGATGTGGACCCCTCCAGTGACGCCTATGCCCAGGGCCTGCGGCCCGAGGACATTCTGACCGCCGCCAACGGCTCGCCCATCACCAGCATTCAGGACCTGGTGCGGCTCAAGCAGACGCTGGGGCCCGGCGACATCGTGGAGCTGACCTATCAGCGGGAGGGGGTCTCCTACACCATCCCGGTGGAACTGATGGATGCGGAACTATTTTCCTAACACCTGCGGCGCGGGGACTCCCCGCGCCGCCTTTATTTTCTCATTGCCCCGGGATGCCCGGCGTGCTATACTGTCTACAAAGGGGGAATGCCCGTGATTAACACCACATTGTGCTACATCCGCCGGGGAGAGGACTATTTGATGCTCCACCGGGTCAAGAAGAAAAACGACCTCAACCAGGATAAATGGATCGGTATCGGCGGAAAGTTCGAGGACAAGGAGAGCCCCGAGGACTGCCTGCTCCGGGAGGTGTGGGAAGAGACCGGCCTCACCCTTACCCGCTACCGCTACCGGGGGCTGGTCACCTTTGTCTCCGACCAGTGGCCCACCGAGTATATGCATCTCTTCACCGCCGATGCGTTTACCGGCACGCTGAAGGAGTGCGACGAGGGGGACCTGGAGTGGCTGCCCTACGACCAGCTGCTGCGCATCCCACACTGGGAGGGAGACGCCATCTTCCTGGATCTCATCCACCGGGACACGCCCTTCTTCTCCCTGAAGCTGTGCTATGAGGGCGAAACTCTGGTGGAGGCGGTTCTGAACGGAACTCATCTGAAAGGAGGAGCTCAGTCATGATGGTTACCATTCAATCGGATGCGCTCACCGTGGACATCGATTCTCTGGGCGCACAGCTCGCCTCCATCCGCACCAAGGACGGCGAGGAGTACCTGTGGCAGGGAAACCCAGACATCTGGGCCCGCCGGGCCCCCATTCTGTTTCCCTTCATCGGCCGGCTGAAGGACAGCACCTATCAGCTCCAGGGCACACCCTACACCATTTCCACCCACGGCTTTGCCCGTGACATGGAGTTTGCGGTGACGGAGCAGGAGGCAGACCGGGTCTCCTTCCAGCTCACCGACACCCCCCAGACCCAGCAAGTCTATCCCTTCGCCTTTACCCTGACAGTGACCTATGTCCTGAAGGGCAATGTGCTCACCAAAACCCACCGGGTGGTCAACCGCTCTTCCCGGGACATGCTCTATGAGCTGGGCGCCCACGACGGCTTCCGGGTCCCGGTAGGGGAGGGGCACACCATGGCCGACTACACCATTCGCCTGCCCGGTGTGAACCGCGTCCGCTTCTACGGCATGGACGAGAACCTGATGCTCACCCCAAAGGGGGAGGAAATCCCCCTCACCGGCTCCGCTTTGCCCCTCACACCCGCCACCTTCGGCCTTGACACCATGATTCTGGACACCCCGCCCCAGGCCCAGGCCCTTCTGTGCGACCGGGATGGCAAGCCCAGAGTAGGCCTCACCTTCCCGGACTTTCCCTACCTGGGGCTCTGGACCCAGGCAAAGCCCTTTGATACGGGATATGTGTGCATCGAACCCTGGTCCACCCTCCCGGACGGCACCTTTATGGGCCGGGAGCTGGGGGAGAAGACGGGCATCCGCCGTCTGGCCCCCGGGCAGGAGGAGGAGCTTCGCTACACCACCACAATCTATCAATCATAAAAAAGGAGTTTCACAACATGAAGCCTGAATACGCCAATTCTTTCGGCATCCGCAAGGTCTCCGACAAAGACGGCGAGGTCCTGGAGGTCACCCTGGACATCGCCTACAAGTACATGGAAAACGCCATGACCGTCACCCCCAAGGGCCTGGAGAACGTCTCCACCCCCGCCGCCGACCCGGTGGCCTCCATCGTCATGAATCGGCAGAGCGCCATCTCCCTGCGCAACCTGCTCATCCAGACCCTGGGCGTGGAATAAATTTTCCACACACAAGGCCCGTTTTGTGGAAAAAATATCCCCGCAGCCCTTTGGCTGCGGGGATTTGTTTTTTAGGAATGATAGCTGTCTGCCCGGGCCAGATTCATGTCATCCAGGGTCAGGTCCCGGGTATAGGGGTTAATGAGGCGGTTTACCGTGTCCAACGTGCTCTGCTCGTCCAGCTCATAGCAGTATTTGTAGCCGT
Source organism: Eubacteriales bacterium (assembly GCA_048215895.1). Classification (GTDB taxonomy): domain Bacteria; phylum Bacillota; class Clostridia; order Oscillospirales; family Oscillospiraceae; genus Lawsonibacter. The sequence goes on along the minus strand of DBFWXD010000028.1, from coordinate 832 downwards.
TATACAGGCCAAACCCATTTCCCTCCAGGGTGGCCGTCTCCACCCCCGTGGCGGTATCCAAATCCACCGCCTTCTGGGCAAAGAAGAGCATGTTGCTCAGGGTGAGGTCCGTCTCCACATACTGGTTGAAAATTTCCACAAAGCCGTTGATCTTGGTCAGGTTGTCCCAGGCCAGCACCTTCTTGGCCAGGTTCACCAGAATCTGCTGCTGCATGGCGTTTCGCTGAATATCGGTATACCACTGGTTGGCGTTATAGTTGGGGCTGTCGCTGTTGTCGTGGCGGTACCGGGCCACCTCCATGGCCCCCTGGCCATCCAGATGGTGGGTGCCCTTGGTATAGTGGATGTGCAGGTTCTGGTAGGGGTCGTCATAGTTCATATCCAGGGGGATGTCCACATCCACGCCCCCCAGGTAGTCCACCAGCTCAATGAAGCCGTTGATGTCCACCTTCACATACCCGTCAATGACAATGCCGAACATGTCGGACACATCCTCGATCCGCTGCTCCAGGCCGCCCGGGCCATAGACCAGGTGGGGGTTTCCGCTCTCCCGGGCCACCAGGGTATCCCGGGGGATGGACACCACGCCCACATGCTGCTCCACCGTGTCGTAGCTGAGCACCATCATGGTATCAGTCCGGAAGCCCTCTACATCGGTGGCGGCCAGGAAGATATTATAGACGCCCTCCCTGCGCTCCAGGGCATTGGGGTCCACCTGGCTGGTGTCCCCGCTGGTATCGCCCACCACCGCAGCGTTGTTGTCCGGAGTACGGTTCACCGGGGCCTTCTGCTCCGGGGCCTTGCTCATCAGCTGAAGGCCGATGTAGGCCGC
>DBFWXD010000279.1:0-3819 GCA_048215895.1 Eubacteriales bacterium | reverse complement strand
GGCCCACAGGGCTTTGGAGGCAAAACCACCTGCCTCGGTCTGGCCATTGAAACCGCCCCCACCCATGTGGCGGGGCTGCCAGTGGCCGTGAACGTCAGCTGTCATGTGACCCGCCGGGCTTCGGCGGTGCTGTAAGGAGGGTTTTCCATGCAATATAAACTCACCACCCCGGTCACCCGGGAAGACCTGGCTCCCCTTCGGGCCGGGGACACCGTGCTTCTCTCCGGCACCGTCTATACCGCCCGGGATGCCGCCCACCAGCGGATGATGGAGCTTCTGGACAAGGGCGAGCGCCTGCCCTTCCCCGTGGAGGGCTCCGCCCTCTACTATGTTGGTCCCACCCCCGAGCGCCCCGGGGAGGTCATCGGCTCCGCAGGTCCCACCACCAGCGGGCGGATGGACGCCTACTCCCCCCGGCTTTTGGACCTTGGGCAGGCCATTATGATCGGCAAGGGCGCCCGGAACCAGGCCGTGAAGGACGCGGTCCGGCGAAACGGCGCGGTCTATCTGGCCGCCCTGGGCGGGGCCGGCGCTCTGATGGCCGCCAGCGTCAAGGAGCTGGAGATCATTTGCTGGGAAGATCTGGGCTGCGAGGCGGTGCGGAAGCTGGAGGTGGAGAACTTCCCCCTCACCGTCATCCTGGACTCCCAGGGGGGCGACCTCTACCAAAGTGGCCCCGCGGCCTATCTGGCCAGCCTTTAATTTCTCCTGTTCGCCCGGTTTTTCATTGACATGAGAGAAAAAAGGCGCTATCTTATCTCCGGCAACTCCACATTTTATCCACAGGCGGAAGCGTTCCGCCGGAAAGGACTTTTATCACCATGAAACGTACCTTATCTCTTCTTCTGTGCGCTGCTCTGGCCGTGACTATGCTGGCCGGCTGCGGCCCCAAGAATACTACCTCCTCCAGCTCTTCTGCCTCTGGCTCTGAGAGCTCCTCCAGCTCCGCCTCCACCGGCGACTCCTCCAGTTCTGAGGGCTTCACCCTGCCCAAGCTGATGGTTCTCTCCGGCCCCACCGGCGTGGGCGCCGCCAAGCTGATGGCAGACCAGGAATATGCCCGTGAAAACGGCTCCACCCCCGACGGCGGCCCCTGCATTCTGGAATCCGCCGACGTGGTGACGGACAACACCGAGGTAGCCGCCGCCCTCACCAACGGCGACGCGGACATCGCCGCCATCGCCACCAACGCCGCCGCCAACCTCTCCGCCAAAACTGACGGCGGCATCCAGGTGCTGGCCGTGAACACTCTGGGTGTCCTTTATATCCTGGAGAAGGGCAACACCGTCCAGACCATGGCCGATCTGGCAGGCAAGACCCTCTACTGCCCCTCCAACACCAAGGGCGGCAACCCTGAGCACATTCTCAATCACCTGCTGGAGAAAAACGGCGTGTCCCCCAGCGATGTGGACATCCAGTGGCTCACTCCCCAGGAGATCACCGCCAAGCTCACCTCCTCCGACGCGGGGATCTGCATGCTCCCCGTTCCCGCTGCCACCGCTCTGATGATTCAGGACAGCGGCGTGCGCCAGGCCCTGTCCCTGTCTGAGGAGTGGGAGAACCTGGGCGAAGGTCCCCTGCCCATGGGCTGCATCGTGGCCCGCACCCAGTATATCGAGGAGAATCCCGAGGGTGTGGAGGCGTTCCTGAACGCCTATGAAGAGTCCATCGCCTATATGTCCAACCCGGATAACCTCACCGATGCCGCCCAGCTGGTGGCTCAGTATGGCATCACCCCCAACGCCAAGGTAGCCGAGATGGCCATTCCCCAGTGCAACCTCACCTATGTCACCGGCAAGGAGATGCACACCATGCTGGAGGACTACTACTCCATCCTCTTCCAGACCGCTCCCGACTCCATCGGCGGCGGACTCCCCTACGACTCCTTCTACTATGGAGTGGGTTAATCCCCTGAAAAAACTGATACAAAAACTGCTGGCCCCCGCCTTTTGGCTGGGGGTCTGGCAGTTTTTTGCCTTTTTGGTGGATCAAAGCGTCCAGGGCAAAGGAAACGAGCTGCTGCTTCCCTACCCCGCCACCGTTTGGTTTGCCCTGGTGGAGCAGGCGGGACAGGTTCTCTTTTGGCAGAGCATCCTGGCCACCCTTCTCCGGGTGGTGCTGGGCCTTGTGCTGGGGGCCGCGCTGGGCGCGCTCCTGGCGGCCCTCACCTGTCTGAACACCTGGTGCGACCAGCTCTTTTCCCCCGCCATTCGGGTCATCCGGGCGGCCCCGGTGGCCTCGTTTATCCTGCTGGTAATCCTGTGGACCGGACGCAATAATGTTCCCACGGTCATTGCCGCCATGATGGTACTGCCCGTGGTGTGGGACAACCTCTCCCAGGGTATCCGGGCGGCCGACCCCAAGCTTCTGGAGCTGGGCCGGGCCTACCGCTTCTCCCGGAAGAAAATTCTGACCCTTATTTACCTGCCCTCCCTGCGGCCCTACATTCTCTCCGCCCTCACCACCGGGGCGGGACTGGCCTGGAAATCCGGTGTTGCTGCGGAGGTACTGTGTCTCCCCCGCCCCGCCTTGGGCACACAGATCTATAATACCAAATATATGCTGGAAATCCCGGAGCTTTTTGCCTGGACGGCGGTAACGGTGGCTCTCAGCCTGGTCCTGGAATATCTGCTGCGCCGGACCATGGCCCGGTGGGGAAAGAGGTGGCCTTCATGATTCTGTGTGAACATCTCTCCCTCTCCTTTGGGGAAAAAACGGTGCTGGAGGACTTCTCTCTCAAAATCCCGGACCGGGGGATCATCGCCCTTCAGGGGCCCTCCGGCTGCGGCAAGACCACACTGCTGCGGATTTTATCTGGGCTGGAACGGCCCCAGTCAGGCACATTAAAGGACCTTTCGCCCCAGCAAACCGCCCTGCTCTTTCAGGATGACCGGCTGCTCCCCTGGCGCACCGCCCGGCAGCAGCTCACCGACGTGCTCCCCCGCTCCCGCTGGGGCGAGGTTCCAGGGCTTCTGGCGCTGGTGGAGCTCTCCGGAGAGGAGCAGGCCTACCCCGGCCAGCTCTCCGGAGGCATGGGCCGCCGGTTGGCCCTTGCCCGGTGTCTGGCTCTGGAGGCAAAGCTCTACCTGCTGGACGAGCCCTTTGCGGGGGTGGATCTTCCCCGGGCTCTGCGGATTCTGGAGCGGCTGCGGACCTGGGAGGCCCCCATCCTCCTGGTCAGCCACGAGCCGGAGCTTCTGGCAAAGGCAGACGCAGTGCTCTCCCTGGACGGTCCCCCTCTGCAAATCATTTCATAGTCCCCCGCGGGGCCGCACAGCGGCCCCGTTTTTTCTTGCTCTTGGCGCTCAAAACTGATATACTAATATGAAATGCCAATTCTTTTGTCCACTTTGGAGGTCCCACCATGAAAAAACTGATGGTCATCGACGGCAATTCCATTGTCAACCGGGCTTTTTACGGAGTCAGCCAGAATCTGACCACCCGGGAGGGCCAGCCCACCAACGCCATCTTCGGATTTTTGAACATTCTGGGCAAGCTGCTGGACGATGCCGCGCCCGATGCCCTGTGCGTCACCTTCGACCGGAAGGCCCCCACCTTCCGCCACCTCCAGTATGAGGGCTATAAGGCCCAGCGCAAGGGCATGCCCGAGGAGCTGGCCAGCCAGATGCCCATCTTGAAGGACGTCCTGGCCGCCATGAACATCCCCATGTATGAGATGGACGGCTGGGAGGCCGACGACCTCATCGGCACCATCTCGGTGAAGGATACTGCTGCCGGGTGGGAGACCGTGGTGGTCACAGGGGACAAGGACTCCCTCCAGTTGGTGACAGAGACCACCACCGTCAAGCTGGTGTCCAC
>DBFWXD010000278.1:0-2906 GCA_048215895.1 Eubacteriales bacterium | reverse complement strand
CTTTATAGTAACGCTTTTTTGAAAAAAAAACAATAGCGGGGGAAAGGGGAGTGGATAGTATATACAAAGCCTTAAGATAAAAAATCCGCCCTGGCTCTGTAGAAGCCAGGGCGGATTTTTATATATTGCAGAAACTCTTACTTGCGGGGGTTCTTGATCGCAGCCTGAGCAGCAGCCAGACGAGCGATGGGCACACGGAAGGGGGAGCAGGACACATAGTCCAGACCCACCCGGTGGCAGAACTCCACGGAGGAAGGATCGCCGCCGTGCTCGCCGCAGATACCCAGGTGCAGGTCGGGGTTGGTGCTCCGGCCCAGCTTGGCAGCCATCTCGACCAGACGGCCCACACCGGTCTGATCCAGCTTAGCGAAGGGATCGTTCTCGTAGATCTTGCGATCATAGTAGGCATCCAGGAACTTGCCGGCGTCGTCACGGGAGAAGCCGAAGGTCATCTGGGTCAGGTCGTTGGTGCCGAAGGAGAAGAAGTCGGCCTGCTTGGCGATCTCGTCGGCAGTGAGGGCGGCACGGGGGATCTCGATCATGGTGCCGACCTTATACTTCATGTCGGAGTGGACAGAGGCGATGATCTCGTCAGCGGTCTTGACCACAACGCTCTTCACGAAGGCCAGCTCCTTGACCTCGCCCACCAGGGGGATCATGATCTCGGGGACCATCTTCCAGTCGGGGTGCTTAGCCTGGACATTCAGAGCGGCCTTGATGACGGCACGGGTCTGCATGGCAGCAATCTCAGGATAGGTGACAGCCAGACGGCAGCCGCGGTGGCCCATCATGGGATTGAACTCATGCAGAGAAGCGATGATGTTCTTGATCTCGGTCACGGTCTTGCCCATGTCCTCGGCCAGCTTCTCAATGTCGGCCTCCTCGGTGGGAACGAACTCGTGCAGGGGGGGATCCAGGAAGCGGATGGTGACGGGGCAGCCCTCCATGGCCTCGTAGATACCCTCGAAGTCGCTCTGCTGCATGGGCTCCAGCTTGGCCAGAGCAGCCTCGCGCTGCTCCACGGTGTCAGAGCAGATCATGCGGCGGATGGCGGGAATACGGTCCTCGTCAAAGAACATGTGCTCGGTACGGCACAGGCCGATGCCCTGAGCGCCGAACTTACGGGCCTGAGCAGCGTCGTGGGGAGTGTCGGCGTTGGTGCGGACCTGCAGCTTGCGGTACTTGTCACACCAAGCCATAACGCGGCCGAACTCGCCGCCGATGGAGGCGTCCACAGTGGGGATAGCGCCGTCATAGATCTTGCCGGTGGAGCCGTCCAGGCTCAGCCAGTCGCCCTCGTGGAAGGTCTTGCCGGCCAGCTCGAACTTCTTGTTCTCCTCGTCCATCTTGATCTCGGAGCAGCCGGACACGCAGCAGGTGCCCATGCCGCGGGCCACGACGGCGGCGTGAGAGGTCATACCACCGCGGACGGTCAGGATGCCCTGAGCGGCCTTCATGCCCTCGATGTCCTCGGGAGAGGTCTCCAGACGGACCAGAACCACCTTCTCGCCGCGGGCAGCCCACTCCTTGGCGTCCTCAGCGGTGAAGACGATCTTACCGGAAGCAGCGCCGGGGGAAGCGGCCAGAGCATTGCCGATGACGGGGGTCTTCTTCAGCACCTCAGCGTCAAACTGGGGGTGCAGCAGGGTGTCCAGAGAGCGGGGCTCGATCATGGCCACGGCCTTCTTCTCGTCGATCATGCCCTCGTCCACCAGGTCGCAGGCGATCTTCAGAGCGGCGGCGGGAGTACGCTTGCCGTTACGGGTCTGCAGCATGTAGAGCTTGCCGTTCTCCACGGTGAACTCCATGTCCTGCATGTCACGGTAGTGGTTCTCCAGCAGCTTGCAGACCTCCTGGAACTGAGCAAAAGCCTCGGGGAACTTGTCAGCCATCTCCTGGATGGGCATGGGGGTACGCACGCCGGCCACCACGTCCTCGCCCTGGGCGTTGGTCAGGAACTCACCAAAGAGCTTCTTCTCGCCGGTAGCGGGGTTACGGGTGAAAGCCACACCGGTGCCGCAGTCGTCGCCCATGTTGCCGAAGGCCATGGACTGCACGTTGACGGCAGTGCCCCAGGAGTAAGGAATGTCATTGTCCCGGCGATACACGTTGGCGCGGGGGTTGTCCCAGGAACGGAACACGGCCTTGACGGCGCCCATGAGCTGCTCCTTGGGGTCGGAGGGGAAGTCCACACCGATCTTGGACTTGTACTCAGCCTTGAACTGGCCGGCCAGCTCCTTCAGGTCCTCAGCAGTGAGCTCCACGTCCTGAGTGACGCCGCGCTCCTCTTTCATCTTGTCGATGAGCTGCTCGAAGTACTTCTTGCCAACCTCCATAACAACGTCGGAGTACATCTGGATGAAGCGGCGATAGCAGTCCCAAGCCCAGCGGGGATTGCCGGACTTCTTGGCCATGACCTCGACCACTTCCTCGTTCAGGCCCAGGTTCAGGATGGTGTCCATCATGCCGGGCATGGAGGCGCGGGCACCGGAACGAACAGAGACCAGCAGGGGGTTCTCCAGATCGCCGAACTTCTTGCCGGTGATCTCCTCCATCTTGACGATATACTCCATGATCTGAGCCTGGATCTCGTCGTTGATCTTCTGGCCGTCCTCATAATACTGGGTGCAGGCCTCGGTGGTGATGGTGAAGCCCTGGGGAACAGGCAGGCCGATGTTGGTCATCTCGGCCAGGTTAGCACCCTTACCGCCCAGCAGCTCACGCATATTGGCGTTGCCTTCGGAGAAGAGGTAGACGTACTTGTTTGCCATTTCTATACTTCATTCCTTTCTTCTGTTTAGACGGCGCACCAGGCCAAACCGGAAAACCGGCCGCCTGAGGACCGCCGCGATCGAAACAATATGCAGTGTTGCATTGAATGATAATACTGCGGATGATATTATACC
>DBFWXD010000277.1:0-3828 GCA_048215895.1 Eubacteriales bacterium | reverse complement strand
GCCATGCAATATCTCATTGTCTTTCTGGAGGGAATTATTACCTTCATCTCTCCCTGTCTTTTGCCCATGCTGCCCATCTACGTCTCCTACTTTGCCGGAGGCGGTGAGCGCTCCACCGGCAAAACTCTAAAAACCGCCCTGGGCTTTGTGCTGGGCTTCACGCTGGTCTTCGTGGCCATGGGGGCCCTGGCCGGAACGGTAGGCCATTTCTTCAAGGCCCATCAGACCGCCGTCAACCTGATCTCCGGCCTTGTGGTCATTTTCTTCGGCCTGAACTTTCTGGGGGTCATCAAGCTTAACCTCTTCCGGGGCAGCAGCCGGGCCATGAACACCCGCAGCCTGGGCTTTTTCTCCGCCCTGGCCTTTGGCATCATCTTCTCCCTGGGCTGGACCCCCTGCGTGGGCGCCTTCCTGGGCTCGGCCCTGGCTCTGGCCTCTCAGCAGGGTCATGTACTCAGCGGGGTGCTCATGCTGCTGTGCTACTCCCTGGGGCTGGGCATTCCCTTCCTGCTCAGCGCGGTGCTCATTGACAAGCTGAAAAGCACCTTCAACTGGATCAAATCCCACTATCAAATCATCAACCTCATCTGCGGCGGAGTGCTCATTCTGGTGGGCGTACTCATGGCCACAGGCACCCTGGGGCGGCTTATCGCCCTGCTCAGTTAAGGAGGCACTATGAAAGGAAACAAGACCTTTTTTGTTCTGGCCCTAGTCTTCGTCCTGCTGTTGGGCGGAGCCTATGTCCTCTACCAGCGCCTGTCCGCCGGCCAGACCGGCGACAACCTGGCCGTTGCCGGCGCTTCCTCCCAAAGCGGAGAATCCTCCTCTTCTTCCTCTGCTCCCGACCGCTCCTCCAGCGCCCAAAGCGCCTCCGGCAGCACGGGCAGTCAGAGTAGCCAGGAGGAGGAAGAGCCGGAGCTGACCCCTGCCCCGGATTTCACCGTCTACGACAAGGACGGCAACGAGGTCCATCTCTCCGACTTTGCGGGCAAGCCCATTGTCCTCAACTTCTGGGCCAGCTGGTGCTCCCCCTGCAAAAGCGAGATGCCCGACTTCCACCAGGCTTACCTGGACTATGGCGAAGAGGTCCAATTTCTCATGGTCAACATGACCGACGGCAGCCGGGAGACGGTGGACTCCGCCTCCGCCTTTATTGAGGAGCAGGGCTATACCTTCCCGGTCTTCTACGACACGGGCTATGACGCCGCCCTCACCTACGGGGCCTACGCCCTGCCCACCACCTATTTCATTGACGCGGAGGGCTACGCGGTAGCCTGGGCCCAATCTGCCCTCAGCCCGGAAAACCTTCAGAAGGGCCTTGACATGATTCTTCCCCAATAAGGAAAAAAGGTCCGGAATCCAATGGATTCCGGACCTTTTATGTTACTTTTTGTTGGCCTCGCCCTCGGGGAAGATGACCTTGTTCACAAAGAAGAAAATCACCATGGAGATGCCGCCGTTGAGGACGACCGTGCCGATGTTGTAGATAAACGCGGGGACAAACATCCCGGCCACTGCCATCCAGATGCAGTTGATGGAGTTGACAATGCAGGTAATGATGCAGAAGGCGATCACATACCACATAATCTGATAGGCCAGGTTGCCCTTGCTGCGGAAGACCAGGTTGCGCTGGAGGGGGAAGTTGATGCACTCGCCCACCACCATGGCCACCATGTAGGCGCAGAAGTAGGGCAGGCCTCCGTGGTCCACGTCATAGCCCAGGATGTTCCACTGGAAGGTCTCACCAAACAGGGTCACCGGGATTCCCGGCCAGCCGAAATCCACCATAGGCAGCCCGGCAAAGGCCGCAGGCAGGAAGGTCAGCAGAATGTACTTAAAGACGGTGATTACATTGCTGACAATGACAAACAGTCCGCCCTCCCGAATCCACTTGGCCGCGGCGGGATGGTCGGCCGCAAAACGATTCCAAAAACTCACAGTTCCTTGCTCCTCTCCTTGACAGCCTTCCGGTTGGCGAAGAAGCCGCCGATGGTCTTGCCCGCGCCCCGGAAGAAGTGGCCGTTGCAGATGTCCAGAATGGAGGCGGCCATGTCCATGGTCACCATGCCGCCAGTCATCTTGGCCAGAGCCCGGAAGGGCATATTTTGAATAAACAGGATGTTCAGATCGGGGCTCCCCTTCTCCTCACTCTTCTGCTTCTTCTTGGTCAAAATCTTGCCGGCGGTGCGGGCCACCGGGTTTTTGGCATAGAAGAGCTGAGACAGGGAGTCGTTCATAGTCAGCTTCTCTCTGGTGTTCCAGTCACGCTGGGGAATGGGCCGTCCCAGCAGGGTCTGGAACTGGCTGTCGGGGACATTCTCCACCTGGCCCATATAGTAGCTGGCCAGCTTCTCCTTCTGATAGGGGATCTCCGCTCCGGTGCCGGCCACCTCCAGCTGCCCCTTCAGGGGGAGCTTTTCGGCGTTGGAGCCTACGGAGATGGTGTAGGTACCGCCCTCCACCTCCCAGCGGCCGGTCTTCACGTTGAAGTAGCGGAAGGCCTTGTCATCCAGGGGAATGGTCACGGTCTTGATCTCCCCGGGGTTCAGGGTCACCTTGGCAAAGCCCTTCAGCTCCAGGGCCGGGCGGAACAGGGCGCTGTCCTTCATGGTCACGTAGACCTGGGCCACCTCGGCGCCGGCCCGGTCGCCGGTGTTGGTCAGGGTGAAGGAGACCTCCTTCTCCCCCACCTTCAGATCGGAATAGGCAAAGGTGGTATAGCTCAGGCCGTAGCCGAAGGGGAAACGCACCTTCTTGCCCACGGTCTGATAGTAGCGGTAGCCCACAAAGGGCCCCTCCCGGTATTCCGCCGTGCGCTGGCGGCCGGGGAAATAGTTGTGGTTGGGGGTATCGGTATAGACCATGGGGTAGCTCTCCGCCAGGTGGCCGGAGGGGTTCACCTTGCCGGTGATCACATCGGCCATGGCTCCCGCGCCCGCCTGACCGGGCAGATAGCCGTGGAGCAGCGCCTTGCACTGGTCCAGCCAGGGGATTTCCACCGGGCTGCCTCCCGCCAGAACCACCACCACATTGGGGTTGACGGCGGCCACAGCAGCGAGAACCTCCTGCTGATTATCCGGCAGGCGCATATGATCCCGGTCCATGCCCTCGCTTTCCGAAATCTCGGGCAGGCCCATATAGAACAATACCACCTTGGCGTTCTGGGCAAGACTCACCGCAGCCTTTAAAAGCTCCGGGTCCTTTTTCCCGTCCCGGCGGTAGCCCTGCACCTGGCCCATCAGCTCCAGGCCGCTCTCCCGCAGGGCATCCACGGGCTTATCCAGCCTGGTGCAGTTCACCATGGAGGAACCGGCGCCCTGATAGCGGGGCTCCAGGGCCATATCGCCGATGACGGCTACCTTGGTTCCCTGGTCCAGGGGCAGGAGGTTATCCTCGTTTTTCAGCAGCACCGCCGTCTGGGCAGCCACGGTTCGGGCCAGGTCGTGGTGGGTCTGCTGGTCAAAGGAGGCGTTCTCTTTGGAGGTGGCGGGGTGGGTCCACAAAACCACATCCAGCAGCTCGTCCACCCGCTGGTCGATGACCTCCTCGGTGATGCGCCCATCCTTCAGGGCGGCAAAGATCTCCTTGTCGCTGTCGCCGATGGTGCCGGGCATCTCCAGGTTGCTGCCCGCCTTTACGCCCTCCACATGGTCGTTGGAGCCGCCCCAGTCGGTGACCACGGCCCCGTCATAGCCCCACTCGCCGTGCAGGATATCCTGCAGCAGGTGATGGTTCTCGTTGGCGTAGGTGCCGTTGACCCGGTTGTAGGAGGTCATGATACACTTGGGCCTGCCCTCTTTCACGGCGATCTCAAAGCCGGTGAGGTAC
>DBFWXD010000276.1:0-3566 GCA_048215895.1 Eubacteriales bacterium | reverse complement strand
ATATACGGAATATTTAAATTCCACACTATGAAAAAAGGCGGTTTTTTGGCTGGCACAACTCGAAAAGCGTCTGACAGCGAAATAATATGTGGACAGATAAGCGGAAAATTGTCTTTGTATGAAGGACACGTGCAAGATTAGGGGGAGTTTCCATCAAATTTGGAGGGCCATACTCTTGACGCATGGGACAAATTACGATAAAATGGAGAAACACTTACGATGGGGCAGTTTCGATTGCGTGAACAGAGAATAATATGGGAAGTGAAAGAATGGCAAAATACATTGTGAAACGGGTGATCATGGCCCTCATCACCATTCTGGTCGTTGCCTGCGTCACCTTCGTCCTGATGATGTCCGTGCCGGGCAGCCCGTTCAACGACGAAAAGATTACGCCGGAGCAGAAGGCGGCCATGGAGGCCAAGTACGGGATGGATGACCCCCTTGGAGTTCAGATGCTGCGCTACCTCAAGGGAGTCATCGTGGACCAGGACTTCGGTGTCTCCCTGAAGATGCAGAAGGACCGTCCGGTGCTGGACATCATCACGGAGAAGTTCCCCCTCTCCGCAAAGATCGGCGTCATCGCCCTGGTATGGGCCGTGGCGGTGGGCATACCATTGGGCTGTCTGGCGGCCTATAACCGTGGGAAATGGGTAGACAGCGTCTTACGGGTGGTGTGTACCCTGGGTGTGTCCATGCCCGGCTTCGTGGTGGCCACCTTCCTGCTGATGCTTTTCTGCAATGATGGGGCGCCCTTTAAATTCATGGGCATCAACGTTATTTTTGACGCCTCCCAGGGGGCCAAGGCCTACCTGATGCCCTGTCTGGCCCTGGGCCTTTACCCCATGTGCTATATTGCCCGCCTGACCCGCTCCTCCATGCTGGACGCCCTGGGCCAGGACTATATCAAGACCGCGCGGGCCAAGGGCCTGCTGACCCCCAGGATCATCTTCAAGCACGCCCTGCGCAATGGTGTCATCCCCGTCATCACCTACCTGGGCCCCCTCACCGCCTTCACCCTGGTGGGCGGCTTCGTGGTGGAGACCGTCTACACCATTCCCGGCCTGGGCCGCTATCTGGTGCAGTCCGTGCAGAACCGCGACTACTTCATCATCATGGGCACCACCATCTTCCTGGCGACCCTGGTGGTCATCATGAACCTGGTGGTTGACATCCTCTACCGCGTGGTGGACCCCCGCATCGATCTGACGAAAGGAGAGTAAAAATGGCAGAGAAACAGAAAAAAGCTGTCTTTGGCTCCCTTCAGCCCGATGTGGACCCCCTGCTGGAGCTGAACGACCTGACGGCGGCGGACTTCGCCCCGGCTACCAGCGGGGAGAAGGAGGACTTCATCCAGCAGCGCAAGAGCGTATCCTACTGGGCGGATGCCTGGCGCCGCCTGCGCAAGAACGTGGTGGCCATGGTGGCCCTGGGCGTGATTGTACTGTTGGTGCTGTTCGCTTTTGTTGGCCCCATGCTGGTACCCTACGGATACGACCAGTTCAACGCCGGCGCAGAGAACCTCTACCCCTGGCATTACTCCCTTGAGGCCCAACAGGCCTATAAGGAGGCCACCTCCTCCCAGGACCCCGACGAGGCCGTTGCCGCCGCTGAAGCGGAGGCGGCCGCCCGCGGCGAGGAGCTCAGCAGCAAGGACAAGGCGCTCATCCGCGCCCAGGCCAAGGCCGGCGGCGGCGCCGAGTACGAGGGTATGAGCGAGGAGGAGATCTACAAGGCCCTGGGCTACTCCGCCCAGCCCTTCGGCTACTCCAACGACGAGCTGCAGCGCATCGCCGACGGCGAGAAGGTGTTCCCCCATGTGTTCGGCACCGACCGCTACGGCCGCGATATCATGGTGCGCACCATGTTTGCCACCCGGGTGTCCATGATCATCGGCCTCACCGCCGCGCTGATCGTGCTGGTCATCGGTGCGCTCTACGGCTCCATCTCCGGCTTCTTCGGCGGTACGGTGGATGTGGTCATGCAGCGCATCGTGGACGTTATCTACTCCCTGCCTGACGTGCTGATCATCCTGCTTATCGCCACGGCCATGGGCCCCCATGTCACCCAGTTCATCACCGACCACCAGGGCTTCTTCCTGGCGGAGTTCTTTAAGAAGGTGGGCCCCAACCTGATGGGCATGTTCATTGCCTTTGCCTGCCTGTATTGGGTGGGTATGAGCCGCATCATCCGCGGCCAGATCCTCACCCTCAAGAAACAGGAATACGTGACCGCGGCCCGTGCCCTGGGCGCCTCCAGCGGCCGGATCATCAAGCGGCACCTGCTGCCCAACTGCATCGGCCAGATCGTGGCCACCACCTGCCTGCAGATCCCGTCCGCCATCTTCACTGAGTCCTTCATGTCCTTCCTGGGCGTGGGCGTGCTGGCTCCCCTGACCAGCCTGGGCTCCATGTGCTCCGACGCGCTGGGCGGCATCAGCACCTACCCCTACCGTTTGATCATTCCCGCTATCATCATCAGCATTATGATCCTGTCCTTCAACCTGTTTGGCGACGGCCTGCGGGACGCCCTGGATCCCCGTCTGAAGAAATAAGAGAGGAGGAGACAATCAATGGAACAGAACGAAAAGTCCGGCAAGCTGCTGGAAGTCAAGGATCTGCGGGTCTCCTTCTTTACCCCCGCAGGTGAGGTCAAGGCCGTCAGCGGCATCAGCTATGACCTGGATTACGACGAGGTCATGGGCATTGTGGGCGAGTCCGGCTCCGGCAAGAGCCAGGAGGCTTACTCCATCATGGGCCTGCTCCAGTCCCCCGGCAAGGTCATCGGCGGTTCCATCACCTTCGAGGGCCGGGATGTCCTGGCCTTCAGCAAGAAGGAGATGGCCTCCTTCCGGGGCAGCGAGGTGGCCATGATTTTCCAGAACCCAATGACCTGCCTCAATCCCGTTTACACCGTGGGCAACCAGCTCATCGAGGCCCTGCGGGCCCACGACAAGAAAATCTCCAAGGCCGACGCCGCCAAGCGGGCCATGGAGATGCTGGAGCTGGTGGGCATCAACAACGTGGCCAAGCGGATGAAGCAGTACCCTCACGAGTTCTCCGGCGGCATGCGCCAGCGTGTCATGATCGCCATGGGCCTCATCTGCCACCCCAAGCTGCTGATTGCCGACGAGCCCACCACTGCTCTGGACGTGACCATTCAGGCCCAGATTCTGGAGCTCATGAAGGAGCTCCAGAAGAAGACTCACATGGGCATTATCTTCATCACCCACAACCTGGGCGTGGTGGCTGAGATCTGCGACAAGGTCTCCGTCATGTATGCCGGCAAGATCGTGGAGCAGGGGCCGGTAGACGACATCTTCTACAAGCCCGGCCACCCCTACACCGTGGGCCTGCTGCGCTCCATGCCCCGCGTGGACGCCGAGAGCTATGAGCGGCTGATCCCCATCGAGGGTACGCCCGTGGACATGCTCAATCCCCCCGAGGGCTGCCCCTTCGCCCCCCGGTGCGAGCACGCCATGAAGATCTGCCTGCAGAAGATGCCCCCCTACGTGGAGCTGGGCGACAACCACCGCTCCGCCTGCTGGCTGCGGGTGCAGGAGCAGCTGG
>DBFWXD010000275.1:0-5879 GCA_048215895.1 Eubacteriales bacterium | reverse complement strand
GAGGTAGTCGTCCACATCGAAGGGGCAGCCCCGGCGGTAGTAGTGGCGTTCCTCCTCTTCAATTTCCCGGACTACCCGGCAGGGATTTCCAACGGCCACCACGTTGTCGGGCAGGTCGTGGCCCACCACACTTCCGGCGCCGATGACCACGTTGTTGCCAATGGTCACTCCGGGGAGAATGACGGTGTTGCCGCCAATCCACACATTGTCCCCGATGGTGACGGGAGCGCCGTACTCATAGCCGGAGTTCCGGGCCTGGGGGTGGATGGGGTGGCCGGCGGTGTAGATGGCCACATTGGGGCCAATCATGGCGTACTCGCCGATGGTCACCTTGCATATGTCCAGAATGACCAGATTATAGTTGGCGTAAAAGTGTTCTCCCACCTCAATGTTGAAGCCGTAGTCGCAGTGGAAGGGGGCCTCAATGTACACATCCTCCCCGGTTTTTCCCAGAATCTCTTTCAAGGCGGAGGCGATGGGCTCCCAGCCCTGAGGGGGCATGTTGTTAAAGGCGAAGATCTTCTTTTTGTTTTCCAGACGGTCCACGTCCAGTCCGTCCTTCCAGGGCTGATAGGGCAGTCCTGCCAGCATACGTTCCCGATGATTCATATGGGTGTCCTCCTGTTTTGGTGTTTGAAAAATTATATCACAGCGGATGGAAAAAAAGAAGAGAAGCAAACAGAAATCCCACATGGACGGGGAAAGGTGCAAAAGACAAGGCAGGATGCGGGCCCATGGGGACCGCATCCTGCCTTGGTATCCTGTGTTAGGCTCTGAAGCTCATAGAAGAGTGGGTTTGCTCAGCCTACGCTCTTCCAGTGCTTGTCCACGTGGTTGAGAATCTCGCAGCCGTCCTCCGTCACCAGCACCAGATCCTCCACCCGGACGCCGAACTCCCCGGGGAGGTAGACGCCCGGCTCGATGGAGAAGATCATGCCGGGCTTTGCCGTGTCGGTGGCGGCCAGGCTGACGTCGCCCTTCTCGTGCTCAGTCTGGCCGATGAAGTGGCCCAAGCGGTGGGTGAAGTATTCCCCATAGCCTGCGGCAGAAATGTGGTCCCGGGCGGCCTTGTCCAGCTCGCACAGGGGGACACCGGGACGGATGAGCCCCTCGGCAATTTCGTTGGCCTCCCGGACCAGGTCGTGAATGGCGGCGTACTTGGGGTCGGGCTGGCCGCAGAAGAAGGTCCGGGTCATGTCGGAGCAGTAGCGGTCCTTGCGGCAGCCGGTGTCGATGACGATGCAGTCCCCCTGCTTCAGGCGGGTCTGGTCGGCCTCGTGGTGGGGGTCGGCCGCATGGGCGCCAAAGGACACAATGGGCTGGAAGGCCAGGCCGTCGCAGCCCTCGGCGGCGTACTGGGATACAATATAGTCGGCGATCTCCCGCTCAGTCATGCCCTCCCGGATGAAGGCGGCGGTGCGCTCCATCACCAGATCGTTGATGGCGGAGGCCCGGCGCATAAGCGCCCGCTCCGTCTCATCCTTGCAGGCCCGGGCGTTGTCCACACAGTCGGAGGCCAGAAGGCAGCGGCACTGGGGATGGGCAGCCATCAGCGGCAGCAGGAACCGGGCGGGCCACTCCTTGTCGATGCCCATGGGGCGGGTGCCGTCCACATGCTGGGCCAGGATGTTCAGACAATCGTCCGTATCGGAGAACCAAATCTGCTCATAGGGGCACTCCGGCACGGGGAACAGCTTGTTGAGAAAGAGCTTGTGCTGGCCGTCCTTGCGCAGGTAGAGGGCGAACAGACGCTCAAAGGGCTCCACATAGTACCCGGTGAGATACCAGATGCTGTCCGGGTCGGAGACGATCATCTGCTCCAGGCCCATCTGCTCCAGGGCCTCCAGCACCCGGCGAATCCGCTCTTCATACATGGCTGACGCCCTCCTTTTTGCCCATAATTTCTTCCACCAGGTCTGCGCTCACCAGCGCCTTCACCGTTTTGACGCCCGTCTCCAGCGAGGAAACCGGCACATATTCAAACCGGCCATGGGCGTTGAGTCCGCCCGTGGGCAGGTTGGGGCACAAGAGCCCCTTGAAGGTGAGCACGCTTCCGTCGGTGCCGCCCCGGATGGGGGAGTGGGTGGGAGCTTCCACCCCGCCGGCGCGCATGGCCGCTTCCGCCAGGGTGAGGATTTCCGGGTGGTCCTTCAGGCGCTCATACATGTTGTAGTACTGATCCTCCACCTTGGCCTCGAAGGTGCCGGCGCCATAGCGGCGGTTCATCTCAGCCACGGCCTTTTCAAAGGTGGCCTTGCGCTCCTGGAAGCGGTCCATGCTGTGGTCCCGGATGATGTAGACCATCCGGGCCTGTTCCACCTTGCCCTCCATCTCCTGGAGGTGGAAAAATCCCTCGTAGCCTTCGGTGTGGCCGGGGGTCTCCAGAGCGGGGAGCAGGGCATTTAGCTCCATGGCCATGAGCAGGGCGTTTTTCATCTTGTCCTTGGCGGTGCCCGGGTGAATGCTGAAGCCGTGGACGGTCACTTCCGCCATGGCGGCGTTGAAGGTCTCATACTCGTAATCGGTGATAATCCCGCCGTCCACCGTGTAGGCAAAGTCCGCGCCGAAGCCGGGCACGTCAAAGTTGCTGGCGCCCCGGCCAATCTCTTCGTCGGGGGTGAAGCCCAGGCAGATTTTCCCGTGGGGGGTCTGCTGGGCCAGCAGCTCCTCCACCGCCTGGAGGATGATGGCGATGCCGGCCTTGTCGTCCGCCCCCAGAAGGGTGGTTCCGTCGGTACACACCAGGTCGTGGCCCACGTAGTGGGCAAGCTCGGGGAACTGCTCGGCCTCCATGACGATGTTGAGCTCCCGGTTGAGGACGATGTCGCCCCCCTCATAGCGGATGATCTGGGGCTTGACGTCCTTGCCCGTCATGTCCGGGGTGGTGTCCATGTGGGCGATGAGCCCGATGGCGGGCAGGTGCTCACAGCCCGGCGTGGCAGGAATCCAGCCGTAGACATAGCAGGTGTCGTCCACAAAGGCGTTGTCGATCCCCAGAGCGTGGAGCTCCTCCACCAGCAGGCGGGCCATGTCAAACTCCCGCTGGGCGCTGGGGGTGCCGCTCTGGCCGTAGTAGTCGCTCTCGCTATGAATCTTGGCATACCGCACCAGGCGGTTTACAACGGTATCCATTATCCTTCCTCCTTCTCGTCATCCAGCAGGTTTTCCGGGTTGAGGCACTGAAGCTCCGGGGGCAGGAAACGGCCGTCCTTGCGGATGAGTACGTCGTCAAACCAGATCTCGCCGCCGCCGTACTCCGGGGTCTGGATCTGGATGAGATCCCAGTGGACGGCGGAGTGGTTGCCGTTGGAGGTGTTGTCGTAGCTGTTGCCCGGAGTCAGATGGAAGCTGCCGGCAATTTTTTCGTCAAAGAGGATGTCGCCGATGGGGTGGGTGATGACGGGGTTGACGCCCAGGGCAAACTCGCCGATGTAGCGGGCCCCCTCGTCGATGTCCAGAATTTCGTTCATATAGGAGGTGTTGTTGCTGGTGGCGGTGACAATTTTGCCGTCCTTGAATTCCAGGTACATATCCCGGAAGAGGAAGCCGTCATAGGGAGAGGGGCAGTTGTAGGTGATGTGGCCGTTGACGGAGTCCTTCACCGGAGCGGTGTAAATTTCGCCGTCGGGAATGTTGCGATTTCCGTGCATGCCGTAGCACCCGATCCCCTTGATGGAGAAGGTGAGGTCGGTCCCGGGGGCCACGATGCGCACCCGGTCCGTGCGGTTCATCAGCTCCTCCAGGGGCTTCATAGCCCGGCCCATCTTGGTGTAGTCCACCAGGCAGGCCTTGAAGTAGAAGTCCTCATACTCCTCGGTGGACACCCCTGCCAGCTGGGCCATGGCGTCGTTGGGGTAGCGCAGCACCGACCACTTGGTGTGGTTGCACCGCTCGGCCAGGTGGATGGGGCCCCAGTAGTACTGGCGGTAGCGCCGCTGGGCCGCGTCGGAGACGTTGTGCCACATGCTGATGTTGGTGGTGGCCCGGATGTCGATGTAGGCATCCATATCCTTCATGCGCTCCAGTTCGTACGCCGCGATCTCTTCCATGTGCTCCTCGTCGGCCCCCTGCACCAGAGCGCCCTCCACGGCGTAGTCAAAGATGTGGATAAAGGGCTTGCCGCCCACCGCATAGGCTTCCTGAACCAGGGCCTTCATCAGTCCCGTCTCGCTGCCGTGGAGCTCGATGAGGATTTTTTCTCCGGCTTTCAGCTCTACGGCTCCGTTGATCAGAAAACGGGCCAGCTTTCGAATCCGTGGATCTTCCATAGTATCTTCCTTTCTGATTTTGTCTGAATTTCAATGGAAAAGGGGCAGAAGAATGTCCTTCTGCCCCTTGCAATGGTTATTTGTCGGTATAAAGGGCATCCAGAGACCGCCCGGGATCGGTGCTTTTGGTCAGTGCGCTGACCACCAGAATGGCAATGACAGACGCGGGGACCGCCACGATGGCGCACTGTACGCCGCCGGGGGTACCCATGAGGGTCCACACGATGGTGGCCAGGCCGCCCACCAAAATTCCGGCCAGACCGCCCGCGGGGGTCACCCGCTTGGAGAACAGGGCGAAGAGAATGGCGGGGGTGATGGCGGCGCCGTACATGGTGTAGGCGGTCATCTGAAGGGCCAGAACGGTGGGGAAGTACAGCGTCAGCAGAACGGCCAGAACGCTGAACACCACAATGGTCAGGCGCAGCACGGTCATCTTCTGCTTGTCGGTGGCCTTCTGGTTGATGTACTTGCCATAAATGTCGTTGGTGAGGTTAGTGGCGGAGGAGAGCAGATAGCTGTCCGCCGTGGTGACGATAAAGGCCATGCAGGCGCACATCAGAAGCGCGCCAAAGGCCAGGGGCAGATAGTCGGCCGCCACCTGGAAGATCACGTTGGAGGGAGTCTCCAGAGTGGGGTAGAGCTTGGCCGCCTGGGTGACCAGGGCGATAATGCTGACGATCACCAGGATTTCGCCAATGAACATGCCGATGTTGGACTTCTTGGCCTCGTCGCTGTTCTTGGCAGAGGCAAACCGCTGGAGCATATTCTGGTCGCCCAGCATAAGAGCCAGGGAGGGCAGGAAGTAGCCCAGAATCTCCACGCCGGACATGCCGCCGGTGAAGGTGGCCTTGGCCTCGGGCAGGGTCAGCCCCTGGCTGTTGGCAATCTGAATCAGGAAGGGAATGGCCAGGAAGAAGCCGCCGATCATGATGAGGGCGCTGATGGCGTCGGAATAGGCCACAGAAACCAGACCGCCGCCCACCGTGATCACCACGATGACCGCCGTGCAGATGGTCAGGGCCACGCCGCGGGAGAGCTCAATGCCGCTGGAATTGCACAGCAGCACCAGAATGTCCGCCGCAGCCTTGAGCTGGGTGGCCAGCACGCCCACATAGGCCAGCATGACGCACAGAGCGGAAAGGATGCTGGCTGCCTTGCCATAGCGGGACTCCATGATCTCCGGCACGGTGACCTTGTTGGATTTGCGGACCTTGCCGGCGATGAAGTAGAGCAGAATAATGCCGATGGGGGGCGCGGCAAAGGTAATGGCGCCTACCCAGGGGCCGCCGGTATACACGATGCCCGCGGTACCGGTGATACCGCCGCCGCCGCACCAGGTGGCCAGCAGACTGCCTACCAGAATGATAAACGGAATCCGGTGTCCGCCGGTTACCATGTCATCGGCGGTTTTTACTTTTTTGCGTGCGATGATCAGGCCGTAAACGACCAGTGCCAGCAGATAGATACTGATGGCGATAATGTATCCCATATAATCTCCTCCTCGAATCGCATAGCTAAGATTCTAGCGAAATATGGGGCCTGTGTCAAGATTTTAGTGCAGTGAATGATCTGTGCAGAGGTTGGCGCGGGGCCCGGCCTTCTGCATGGAAG
>DBFWXD010000274.1:0-16185 GCA_048215895.1 Eubacteriales bacterium | reverse complement strand
GTCTGATACGGTAAAAAGCATAGAAAAGGCGTTAAATGTGCTGCTGCTGTTTAGTCCGCAGGAGCGGGAACTGCACCACTCTGAAATTGCCAGGCGCATGGGCTGGACCACATCTACTACCTCGAGAATGTTGAATACGTTGGTAAAATGCAATTTCCTGATCAAAAATGCGGAGCAAGGGACCTATATGCTGGGGAACACTCTGTACTATTTGGGGCAGATTGCAGATGTGCATGTGAACTTAAAGTCCATTGGCCGCCCGGTCCTGGAACGGATCAGCAAGGAAACACAGGAGACGGTCCATATTTACCTGCGCTCTGGGATTTATCGTATCTGCTATGCCCAGGTGGAGAGCGAACAGGAGATCAAGCAGTCCTCGGTGATTGGTGGGATGGAACCCATCTGGGAGGGGGCCACGGGTTGTGTTCTGCTGAGCTATGCCACGGAGGAGGAGCGGGAAGCAGTCCTGCGGACTGTCCAAGCGAAAAAACCCACGCTGGACCTGCAGCCGCTGCGAGACAAGATGGAGCCAACCCGCCGGGCGGGATTTGCCCAGAACCACAATGAAAACCATGTGGGCTGTGTGGCTGCGCCCATTTATGACGCGGATGGTTCCGTCAGCGCCTGCCTTGGCATCTCCACGCCGGAATTCCGGTTCCCTGACGACCCGTCGGAATTTACCCGGCTGGTGGTGGAAGGGGCGGAGGAAATCTCCAGACAAATGGGGTACACCCCGGCAAGGCGGAAACAGTCCCTGCCCCAGTGACGAGCAGGAAAACAGACCGAGCAGAGCGATAGAACTCGTCTGTATTTTTCCGTGCCCGCTTCAACGTTTCCCGGATAGGCGGGAGGCCGAACCGGAAAAAGAAAGCGGCGACGGCAGATGTGAGGGCGGAGAAGCTTCGCTGAGGTGTGGAAAACTGGGGCGCTTGGCGCGTCCTGTTCCCACATAAAGGCCAATTATTGTTACAAAAAAAGCTGCTGAGAACCATCATGGTTCTCAGCAGCTTTTTTCATATGCAAATGTTGACGGGCCAAATTTTTCCCATTGCGGCAGGCTAATTATTCCTGCTTGTGGCGGGTGTGCTGATTGATAATGCGCTCAATCAGCTGCACGGAGCCCTCGATGCCGTAAGAAGCGGAGTTGATGCACAGGTCATAGTTGACGCTGCTGCCCCACTTCCGGCCGGTGTAAAACTCGTAATAGGCCCGGTGGCGCCGGTCCAGCTTCTTGAGCATCTTGCAGGCCTTCTTATAGGTCAGGTTATCCGTTTCCATCACTCGTCTGGCCCGAAGCTCAAAGGGAGCGTTGATGAAGATGCTGACATGGGGGATGTGGTGATTGGTAAGAATGACGTCGGCGCACCGGCCCATGATGATGAAGTCTTCTTTCTTGGCCATTTCGCAGATCAGATCGCTCTGGTTGAAGAAGACCGCGTCTCCTTTGGGCAGGCCGTGGTAGCGGTTGAACTCCCGGATCCGCTCTTTCAGCGTCCGGTTCTTATCGATTCCAAGGCTCTGGTTCAAATTCTGGTGATGGGCAAAGCTGGCCCGGTCGTATACCTCGTCCTGCTCGGCCTCCAGCCGCTCCAAAACCTCGGCGAAGATTTCCGAGTCGTAGTAATTGATCTTCAGCTTGTCTGCCAGGGCAAAGCCGATATCCGTACCGGCGCAGCCGTAGGTACGGCCGATGCAGATGATGAGATGCTGTCCCTTGGCAAAGCGCCCGGACAGTCTGGAGCTGTTCAGCTCAGCTGCGTGCTGATCCAGGATATCAATGGCAAAGGAGGTAGGCATGCTGTCCAGCATATTTAAAATGCTGTTATACTCCGTCATAACCCGGGAACGGTCGGCCTTGTTGGGGATGGTGCGGGCCATGTTGCTGATCAGTGCCAGCTCACTGCGCAGGTAGTGGACCTTCGGCTGCGCCAGCATGATTTTTACCAGCTCGCGGATGGTAGAATCCCGGCTGCCGTTGAATACGCGGCCCAGGCCGGAGCCCAGAATCCGGTAGACTTCTGCGTCCAGATCATAGATGCGGCCGGCGATTTCTTCCAACTGTTTGTGATCGTATTCCATCTTACATCAGCCTCCTTACAGGAAAAAGATCAGGGCATCCAGCAGGAACACCGGAATCAGGCACACCAGCGACCAGAGCAGATAGCCAAAGAAGGAGGGCATCAGAATACCGTTCTCTTCCGAGATTGCCTTGACCATAAAGTTGGGGGCGTTGCCAATGTAGGTGTTGGCTCCCATAAATACCGCGCCGCAGGAAATCGCCATGAGCATCTGGGTGGAAATCTGGCCCAGAGAGGTGGTGATACTGCCAATCCCCTCTGCCGCAGCGACGGTGAAAAAGACCAGATAAGTGGGGGTGTTGTCCAGGAAGCTGGACAGAGCGCCGGTGGCCCAGAACATCTGGAAGGGGGTGGTGAGGCCAAGACTGGCACCGTAGGTCTTCAGCAGCATCAGGGCCGGCTGCATGGTGATAAAGATACCGATAAACAGCACGGCAACCTCGCGGATGGCACCCCAGGTAAAGTGGTTGGCCTTCCGCACGGATACGTCGGTGGTCTTGAAGGACAGCAGGGTGGCCAGCAGGATAATGGCAATTTCGATGATTGCGGGGAAGGTGAGCACCACTTCGCCAAAGATATGAATGCCCAGAACCTGGCCCTGGCTGTCCTGGAACGCGGGAAGGGTGGGCAGGGTGCCGCTGAGAATGACGGCGGCCACGATCATGGCCAGAAAGATCAGGTTGTGCAGGCCGCGAATATGGATTTCCGTACCGGGCTTGGTGATGTCGGGCTTGCGTCCGCGGGCAATGTCTTTCCGGTAGTTATGCATATCCACCCAGTAGAAGAGGAAAAGCAGAACAGCCGTGTTCAGTGCCATGACGGGGAACAGCCGCAGGGACCAGAAAAAGGGCACGCCCCGGGTAAAGCCCATCAGCAGCGGCGGATCACCGATGGGGGTGAGACAGCCGCCGATGTTGGAGATCAGGAAAATGAAGAACACCATGATATGCCCGCGGCGCTTACGCCAGGCATTCATCTTGATGACCGGACGGACCATCAGCATGCTGGCTCCGGTGGTGCCCACCCAGCTGGACAGCAGGGTTCCGAACAGGAGCAGACCTACGTTCACGCGGGGGGAGCCGGCCAGGTCTCCGTCCAGCGTGATGTTGCCGGAGACACAAAACAGGCCGAAGAGCAGAATGATAAAGGTGAGGTAGTCGTTGACCACGCAGTCCAGCGCCGTCTCTGCCGCGGAGCCAACCCCCATCAGCTTGGCAAAGGGGATGAGGAACAGCAGCGACCACAGCGCGACCATCCAGGGTTGATTGCGTTCCCACCAGTGGGGGAGCACCACCGGGAAGATGGCGATGGACAGCAGCAGCCCGGCAAAGGGAATGCAGGTCCAGAAGGGAAGCGTTCCGCCTTCTCCAACGCTGGGTATGGGGACAAGCAGCAGAAGTACAGCGGCAAAAATGAGTATGCAGAGTTTTTTTACCAAGGGAAGGACCTCCTCAACGAAGAACATAAGGCAGTCTGAAATATCATGGGTGCAAGACACCGAAAGGGCTGCCTAATTGGCAGCCCTTGATATGAAAACAGAAGAGAGAGCCTTTTTCTCAACTAGTGTACACCATTTTTTTCGTCAGTCAATGCACAGATCTAAATATTGACAAAACCTTTAGACGGTACGGAATGCAGCAAATTTACCACAGGGAAAAAGGAGCGCATAGTACGAGATTGTTGTTATGACAACCAATATGACAGGTGGGTGCCCAATTTGCTCCGGGGAGGAAGGCGGACAAAAGCGTGACCAACACCGGCGTTTTGCTGGAATTGTGGAACATTTCCAATTGTGTTAAAATCAAAGAGCAAACCTGTGATGCTCAGAAAATTAGGAGGCTGAAATCATGAAACGCAGTGAGATCAACGCCGCTTTGAAAGAGATGGAACAGATGGTGAAGGAGTACCGCTTTGCCCTGCCTCCCTTCTGCGGCTTCACCCCGGAGCAGTGGCAGGAGAAGGGCCACGACTATGACGAGATCCGGGACAATATGCTGGGCTGGGACATCACCGACTACGGTATGGGCAACTTTGACAAGATGGGCTTTTCCCTTATCACCATCCGCAACGGAAACCTGAAGCTGGACAAGTACACCAAGACCTATGCCGAGAAGCTGCTGTACATCAAGGAGGGCCAGTACTCGCCCATGCACTTCCACTGGTCTAAAATGGAGGACATCATCAACCGCGGGGGCGGCAATGTGCTCATCCGGGTGTATAACTCCACCCCTGACGAGGAACTGGACAAGGAGTCGGAGGTCCATGTCCATGTGGACGGCCGGGAGATGGTAGTCCCTGCGGGCAGCCAGGTGCGCCTGACCCCTGGGGAGAGCATTACCATCTATCCTTATCTCTACCACGACTTTGAGGTGGAACCCGGCTCCGGTCCCGTCCTGCTGGGCGAGGTGAGCCAGTGCAACGACGACAACACGGACAACCGCTTCTATGAAAAGCTGGGCCGCTTCCCGTCCATTGAGGAGGACGAGGCACCCTACCGTCTGCTGTGCAACGAGTATCCGGCGGCCAAGGACTGAGGCCGGCACGGGATCTGAGGGGCTGGCGGTGCTGGTCATGCTGGCGGACCGCCTGTCCCTGACCCATCCGCTGACCCGCATTCGGCGGGACGGCCCCATGAATACTAAGACCGGGAACTTTTTGGAAGAAGATACGTCTGAAAGGGATGAAGACACAGATCGCAAAAGGCGGTCTTAAAAATCCAATCGGAAGGAGCTATCATCATGAACAAAAAGATCCCTGCTTTGGTACTCACCGGCGCCCTGGCCTGCGCCCTGGCTGTCCCTGCCTTTGCCGCTGATGTTTCGGCTGTGCCCATCAGCGCTCCGGTTTCCACCGGGGAGGTGGCTTTGCTGCCGGACAGCGTACTCTATTACGGCACCGTGGAGGAGATCGGAACCAACGAGAACGGGGAACGCACCTGGCTGCGTATGAGCTCGGAGCGGTACGGCGAGTATGTGATGAACCTCTCTGCCGATACGGTCTGGATCGACAGCGGCCGGTGTACCGCCAGCGACCCTTCCGATCTTCAGGTGGGGGAGGGCCTCTATGTGTTCCACAGCCCGGTGGAGACCCGCTCTCTGCCTCCTCAGACCGAGGCCTTTGCGGTGGTGCGGAATGTTCCCATGGACGCCGGCTGTGCCTGGTACCATGAGGTGGAAGCCGTCTCCCGGAACGATGGCCGCCTGACCATCACCACCGACAATGGCGGCCTGCTGATCTTTGCCGACGAGCAGACGAAGCTTACCCGCTATGCGGGCGAAGAGGCGGTTTCCCTGGAGGACATTCAGGCCGGGGACCGGATCATGGCCTGGTACAGCGCTGTGACCGATAGCCTGCCCGGTCAGACCCAGGCCACGACGCTCATGCTGCTGCCCGGTCAGGATGCCGCCCAGACGCAGGAGAACGGGGATACCGTGACCCGGGGAGAGCTGGCGGTTTTGCTCTATGAGCAGGCGGGCAAGCCCCAGGTGAACGGCGATGGGATCTACACCGATGTAAACGCCGATTCCCCCTATTATCAAGCGATCCGCTGGGTAACCAGCCAGGGCCTGATGAGCGGCTATGGCGACGGGAGCTTCGGGCCGGAGGACACCCTGACCCGGGAGCAGCTCATGGTCGTTTTGTGGAACTATGCGGGCCAGCCCATGCTGATGGATTACCCCGGCCTGCAGCAGTGCAGCGACACCGGGGAAATCTCCCAGTTTGCTCAGCCTGCCATGGCCTGGGCCCACCAGAAGGGCTATATTTCCGCCGATGAAAATGGCCTTCTGAATCCCCAGGGCAATGCGTCCCCGGAGCTTTTGGAAGCGGCGCTGTCCTCCCTGAAATAACCATCGAAGCCTTATCATGGAAAAGAGCTTTCGCAGAAGTATTCTGCGAAAGCTCTTTTTTCTGTCATAGGCAGAAAGTATCCAGGCGGCCGACAAGCGGAGAAGGGGGCGGTGGTTGACACGCAGGCCTGGGGACGATATAGTTTGAGAAAGGGATATTGCCAGAAGAAACCAGCTGCTTTCTGTGATGAAACACGCTGGGGTGGAAAGCCTTTATAGGGGCGGAAAAGGGCGATCTTAATACCGTCTTAATACGCCTCTCAACACATTAACACTCCCTTTAAGTAAAATGTAGATAATAGAAATAGGTATAACCAGAAGTATGCAGAAAGAGGTGGAGACTTATGTGGAACTTTTTACATAAAAACAATAAGTCCCCGTTTCGAATTATTATATTGGGATTTTTGCTGGTGATTTTGGTGGGAAGCGTTCTTTTGATGCTTCCCGTGTCGTCGCAGGCAGGGATGGTTACCCCCTTTCTGCACGCCCTGTTTACCTCCACCTCCGCCGTTTGCGTAACGGGCCTGGTGGTGTATGATACCGCCACCTATTGGTCCAGCTTCGGGCAGACGGTGATTATGATCCTGATCCAGATTGGCGGGCTTGGCGTGGTCACTGTGGCCGGAACCGTTGTCATTTTGTCGGGCAAAAAGATTGGCCTTATGCAGCGCAGCACCATGCAGGAAGCGATTGCGGCGCCCAATGTGGGCGGCATCGTCCGCCTGACCGGTTTTATTTTCAAAACCGCGCTGGCGGTGGAGCTGCTGGGCGCGGTGCTGCTTCTGCCGGTGTTTTGCCGGGATTTTGGCGTGAAGGGAATCTGGTATGCCCTGTTTCACTCCATCTCCGCCTTCTGTAACGCAGGATTTGACCTGATGGGAGTCAACGCCCCCTTTTCCTCGCTGACCGGCTATGCGGGCGATCCGGTGGTCTCCATTGTGATTGCGCTGCTCATTGCCATCGGCGGCATCGGCTTTGTTACCTGGAGTGACATCAGCGTCAACCGCCTGCATTTCCACAAATATCGGATGCAGAGCAAGGTCATTCTCTCGGTGACAGGCCTTTTGATTCTGATTCCCACCATTTACTTTTTCCTGTTTGAATTTGCCCAGGCCCCCATGGGGGAGCGGGTGCTGCTGTCCTTCTTTCAGGCGGTGACGCCGAGAACCGCCGGCTTTAATACAGCGGATCTGACGCTGCTGAGCGAAACGGGACAGTTTGTCATCCTCATACTCATGCTCATCGGCGGCTCTCCGGGCTCCACCGCGGGCGGTATGAAAACCACCACGGTGGCGGTCCTGCTGGCAAACTCTGTTGCGGTTTGCCGCCGCAGAGAGCATCCCCACTTTTTTAACCGCCGGATATCCAGCGAAGTGGTATCCCAGGCATCCACCATTTTAATGATGTACCTGGTGCTGTTTTTGACGGCGGGACTGGTAATCAGCCGCCTGGAGGATCTGCCGGTGCTCACCTGTCTCTTTGAGACCGCATCGGCCATCGGGACCGTGGGGCTTTCTCTTGGGATTACCCCGCAGCTTGGCGGTGTGTCCCATCTGATTTTGATTGCACTGATGTTTTTTGGACGCGTGGGAGGTCTGACCCTGATGTTTGCGGCCCTGTCCAATGTGCAGGGCAACAGCGCCAGACTTCCCCAGGAACGCATCACCGTGGGGTAACCACGATAGGGAGGATTTATGAAAACGGTATTATTGATTGGTTTGGGCCGCTTTGGACGGCATATCGCAATGAAATTAAACGAATTGAATCACCAGGTCATGGCGGTGGACAAGGACGAAGAGCGGGTCAATGCGGTGCTGCCCTTCGTCACCAACGCCCAGATTGGCGACAGCACCAACCAGGAATTCCTCGCCTCCATTGGCGTGCGGAACTTTGATGTGTGCATCGTGGCCATCGGAGACGACTTCCAGAGCTCGCTGGAGACCGCCTGCCTTCTGAAGGAACTGGGGGCGCAGACGGTGGTGGCTCGGGCGGAACGGGACGTGCAGGCAAAGTTTTTGCTCCGCAACGGTGCCGACGAGGTGGTGTATCCGGAAAAGCAGATGGCCATATGGACCGCCATTCGATATAGCTCCGATCATATTTATGACTACATTGCCCTGGGAGACGACCACGCAATTTTTGAAATTGAAGTACCGAGCAACTGGGTGGGCAAGACCATCGGGCAGCTGGATGTGAGAAAGCGCTACCATATCAATATCCTGGCCATCAAACAGGACGGTAAATTCTCCATGACCGTCATCACGCCGGAGACGGCCCTGCCGGAAAACAGCACCATTCTGGTTTTGGGCACTCAGCGGGACCTTCAGAAGTGTTTCCACATCTAACGCCTCCCCTATTGGGAAAGGAAGTGGTATCCATGCTGGAAGCTCTCATTTTGTTGGGCGGATTTTTGGGTTTTGTCCGAGTGGGGTATTATGCCATTTCCAAGCTGGGTGTATTTTTAGAAGATTTACACACCAACGGAGAATTTACGCAAAGAAGGAGATACCTGGCCCACCACACTTGTGCCGGGTGGCTGCTGGGAAAACATTGGGGACACTGGGGGACAAGTATGTTATAATGTGCCTGCCGGAACGGAAAGGGGCGTGTGGATAGGATGACACAGCCGAAACAAACGCCGGAAAAACGGCAGGGAACACTCACCATTTTTGCAAGCTATTTCCCGGGAGCGGGGAAAAGCTATGCCATGCTGCAAGCGGCAAAAGCTGCCCAGGCAGCGGGAACCGATGTGGTGATTGGAGTATCTTCCTCCGCCCGGTGGCCGGAGACGGAGGCGCTGGCGGAGCAATTTGAAAAGGTGCCAGGGAAAACCCTGGTCCGGGATGGGCAGACGGAGGAGAACATCGACCTGGACGTCTGCCTGAAGCGGCGTCCCCAGCTGATTTTGATGGATGACCTGTCGCACCACAACACCGGTGATGTGCGGCATAGAAAGCGCTATCAGGATGTGGAAGAGCTGCTGCGCGCGGGGGTGGATGTCTACACCACTCTGGATGTTCCCCACATTGAGAGCATCCAGGATACGGTGTCCTCCATCCTGCACACATCGCTGTCCGAACACATTCCAGACCGGGTCTTTGACCGTGCGGCACAGGTTGAGTTTGTGGATATTGAGCCGGAAAGACTGCAGCGGCGTCTGCTGGAGCAAAAGCAGGACGCAGTTCTTTCCGGCTGTTCGCTGTCGCAGTTAAGCGCCCTGCGGGAACTGGCCCTGCGCCGCTGTGCCGACCGGGCCGCCCTATATACCCAGACCGACTGCCGGGGCATGGAATATCGTGCCCGGGAGCATATTCTGGTGTGCCTTTCCTCGGCCCCGTCCAATGAGCGGATTCTCCGCATGGCCGCGCGGATGGCGGGGGCCTTTCGCTGTGAGTTTACGGCCCTGTTTGTGGAGACAAAGGCGGCCCAGTGGATGTCTCCGGCGGATAAAGAGCGTCTTCAGGCCAACATTCGTCTGGCACAGCAGCTGGGCGCCTCGGTGGAGACGGTCTATGGGGATGATGTGGCCGATCAGATTGCCGAATTTTCCCGCCTGTCCGGGGTGACCAAAATTGTGCTGGGCCGCAGCGCAGTGCCCCGCCCCTGGATTCGCAAGGCCACGCTGACCGAGCGGCTTATTGAGCTTGCCCCGGAATTGGATATCCACATTATTCCGGACAACGGCCTGAGCAACCGGATGTCCCCACACCACCGGGACATTCTGCACATGCCGGCGCTGTCTCCCCTGGATCTGCTGAAAAGCGCCCTCATTCTTGCCCTGGCTACGCTGGTGGGACTGCTCTTTTATCATTGGGGCCTTACCGATGCCAACATCATGACCCTTTACATTCTGGGAGTTATGCTGGTCTCGGTGTTTACCAAAAGCTCCATCTGCAGCCTGCTGGCCTCGGCCACAAGCGTGTTGATTTTCAATTTTTTCTTTACCGAGCCCCGGTTTTCCCTGCACGCCTATGACCCGGGGTACCCGGTCACCTTTTTGGTGATGTTTTTCGCGTCTTTGCTCACCGGATCGCTGGCCTCCAGGCTAAAGTCCCACGCCAAGCGGTCCGCCCAGGTGGCGTGGCGCACCAAGCTTTTGTTTGAAACCAACCAAAACCTGCAAAAGGCCCGGACTCAGGAAGAAATCCTCTCTGTGATGGCCAAGCAGCTTCTGAAAATCTTTCAGCGGGACATTGTGGCGTACCGGGTGAAGGGGGGAGAGCTGCTGGAAGCGGAGCTCTTCCTGGTGGACGACACCATGCCCGCAGAGGATTACACCGCTCCCAAGGAGCGGGAGGTAGCCCGGTGGGTGCTGACCAACAACCAGCGGGCGGGCGCGGGCACCGAGACCCTGTCCGAAGCCCGCTGTACCTATCTGGCCGTGCGCACGGGACAGCAGATCTACGCTGTGGTGGGCATTGCGGCATCGGATAAGCCGCTGGACGCCTTTGAGGGGAGCATTCTGCTCTCCGTTCTGGGTGAAGGCGCTCTGGCGCTGGAAAACCAAAAAAATCTGGAGGAGAAGGAAGCGGCGGCCGTTCTGGCCAAAAACGAGCAGCTGCGGGCCAATTTGCTGCGGGCCATTTCTCACGATCTGCGCACGCCCCTTACCTCTATTTCGGGAAACGCCAGCAACCTGCTCTCCAACGGGGATTTGTTTGATCCCAAGACGAAAAAGCAGATGTACACCGATATTTATGACGATGCCATGTGGCTGATTAATCTGGTGGAAAATCTGCTGTCGGTCAGCCGCCTGGAGGAGGGCCGGATGACCCTGCACATCTCCACGGAGCTGATAGACGAAATCGTGGCGGAGGCGCTGCGGCATATCAACCGGAAGAGCGTGGAGTACCGCCTGAATGTGCAAAGCAGCGATGAGTATCTCCTGGCGCAGGTGGACGCCAAGCTGATCATTCAGGTGCTGATCAACATTGTGGACAACGCCATTAAGTATACGCCGCCGGGGACGGAAATCGACATTGGGTGGCACAAGCAGGGAAAGTGGATCTACATTTCCGTGGCGGACCACGGGCCCGGAATTTCCGACCAGGTGAAGCCCCACGTGTTTGAAATGTTTTACAGCGCCTCCAACCCCATTGCCGACAGCCGGCGCAGTATGGGCCTGGGGCTGGCGCTGTGCAAATCCATTGTCAATGCCCATGGGGGCGAAATCACGGTCACCGACCAGAAGCCCCATGGCGCCGTCTTTACATTTTCGGTCCCGGCTGGGGAGGTAGAGCTGCATGAATAAACCCTTGATTTTGGTGGTAGAGGACGATACACCGGTGCGCAACCTGATTACAACCACGCTGAAAGCCCGGGATTACCGGTTTCTCACCGCGGCAAATGGAGAATCTGCCCTTTTGGAGGCGTCCTCCCATAACCCGGACATCATTCTGCTGGACCTTGGACTGCCGGACATGGATGGGGTGGAAGTGATCCGCAAGGTGCGCTCCTGGTCCAACCTGCCCATTATCGTCATCAGCGCCCGCAGTGAGGACACAGACAAGATTGAGGCCCTGGATGCCGGGGCGGACGACTATCTGACCAAGCCCTTTTCGGTGGAGGAGCTGCTGGCCCGGCTGCGGGTGACCCAGCGGCGGCTGGCCGCGCTCCAGGCAGGGACGGCGAATGGAGAGGCCGTGTTCACCAACGGAAAGCTGAAGGTGGACTATGCCGCCGGCTGTGCCTTTCTGGACGGGCAGGAGCTGCATTTGACGCCCAGCGAATATAAGCTTTTGTGCCTGCTGTGCAAGAATGTGGGGAAAGTGCTGACCTACACGTTTATCACCCAGCAGATCTGGGGGCGGAGCTGGGAAAACGATGTGGCCTCTCTGCGTGTGTTCATGGCGACGCTGCGCAAGAAGCTGGAACAAGAGCCGGGCTCGCCCCAATATATTCAGACCCACATCGGCGTGGGGTACCGCATGATGAAGGTGGAGTAACCGGTATGTCCCCGCCGGTTTGAAGAAGAGACACAGCGCGTGCGATTGCATGGTACTAGATCGACAAGCGGCAGGTCTTCGGAGCAGACGCTCTGGGGACCTGCCGCTTGACTGAGCGGGCTGCTGTTCCGGCGGCTTCACACATGCTATACTGATGAGGGCAGGTGGGAGGCCGGGACAAAAAATTTCCCCCGCGCTGCAACAAAACCGGGGAGCTGTCTGTATATAAAGTGTCACAGAAAATGACATGGACATTAAGAAAGAAGGATGTTTAAAATGTTGACAAAAAAGACAGCAGCTGCAATGTGTTCCCTGGTTCTGGCCGGCTCCATGGTGGTGCCCGCCTTTGCGGCGGAAGCTATTCCGGCCCCACGGCCGGGCTATGCCGCCGAGACTGTTCTGGCCGGATACGCCACGGCGCCGGGAGAGAATCTGCCCGTGGCCGCGCTGGAAGCGCTGCTTACCCGGGCGGAGCTGGTAGGGGTGCTGTATGAGCGGGAAGGGAAGCCCGTAGTCAATTACGCCATGAATTATTCCGACGTGGCCGAGGACGATGCATATGCGGAAGCCATCCGCTGGGCCGCCAGCGAGGGCATTGCCGGCGGCTATGGAGACGGGACCTTCGGTCCGGAGGATGCAGTGACCCGGGAGCAGATGGCGGTGATCCTCTATCAGTACGCCAAGTATCACGACCAGGGCTTTACCGGTGCCTGGGCTTTCCCCCTTGGGTATGAGGACGCCGGAGAGGTCAGCGAGTTTGCCTATGAGGCGGTGCGCTGGGTTACCATGAAGGACATTATGGGCCCTGTGGAAGAGAATCGGTTCGCCCCCGGCGCTGCGGTGACCCACGAGCAGGCGGCGCTCATGCTCCAGCAGTACAACCAGGGGACGGAGCAGGCGGAGATTGCCAACCCCTTTGTCTCCTGCCAGACGCTGGATGACGCGGCCAAGCTTGCAGGCTTTTCCATGAAACTGCCCGACGGGATGGAGCCCCAGACCATCCGGGCGGTGGAAGGCAGCATGATCGAGGTCCTCTGTGAGCAGGACGGCCAAAGCCTTACTCTGCGTAAGGCCGTGGGCACTCAGGACATCAGCGGGGACTATACCCCCTATTCCGAGACCGATGTCCGGGAGTGTGGCGGAAAGACGGTGACCCTGAAGGGGGAGCCGGGGGCGGTGATGACGGCCACCTGGAGCAGCGGCGGCTATGCGTATGCCGTTCGGGCAGAGGCGGGCCTGGATCAGGAGGCCATGCTGGCCGTGGCACAGGACATGCAATAATGGCATGGGGCCGCGCAGCCTTGCGCTGTGCGGCCCCGGGTATGAAGGAGAACAATCGACGTGTGGATGCATATGATTTATCCCGAGGCCGGAGTGCTGGACTATCTGGCCGGTTGGCGGTGGGGCGCGCTGGTATCCTGGGTGCGCCGCTGGCAATTTGGACGGTATCAAGCCGCAGAAGACCGGCAGAAGGAAGCGGACCGGGCCGCAATCAATGAGCAAGCAGAGGCGCTGCTGGCGGCCCACGGAAACAGCATCCTGCGCCTGGCTTACTCCTATCTGCACAGCATGGAGGACGCGGAGGAGGTCCTTCAGGATACGCTGATCCAATATCTGAAGACGGCGCCCCGGCTGGAAAGCCCGGCCCATGAGAAGGCGTGGCTGCTTCGGGTGGCCGGGAATATCAGCAAAAACCGCATTTCCTATAACAAGGTGCGAAGCACGGACGAATTAAAGGAAACCTTAGTCGCCCAGGAGCGGGAGGACCTCTCCTTTGTGTGGGATGCGGTCCGGGAGCTGCCGGTGCAGGACCGGGAGGTCATTCATCTTTTTTATTATGAAGGCTTTTCCACAAGGGAGATTGCCGCAATTTTGCAGCAGAAGGAGACCACCGTGCGCTCCCGCCTTATGCGCGGGCGGGAGAAGTTAAAATTGATTTTAAAGGAGGGGTATGATTTTGAGGCAGGCGTATAGAGAAGTCATGGACCATATTGCCGTTACTGAGGATATGCGGGAGCGGGTGCTCCAGCATATCCGGACGATGGACCTTCCGGCGGCGAAGGCCAAGATGCGGACGGTCTGGACGCGCCGCCTTGCGGCGGCTGCCTGCTTTGCGGTGCTTGTGGTCGGAGCCGTTACCCTTCCCCAAATCCATACGCCCAGCCAGGGGGAGAATCCGCCGGAGGTAGAACATGGCGCGTGGAACCGCACCCAGGAAGCCTCTCTGGAGGAGCTGTCTCAAGTGGTGGGCTTTGCGGTGGAGGGGCTGGAAACGCTGCCCTTCCCGGTTGTGGAGACCAGCTATACCGCATACGGCAAGGAAATGGCCGAAGTGACCTACACGGGAGAAACCCAGAGCCTGGTGTACCGGAAGACGGCCGGCAGCACCGACCCCTCCGGGGACTATACCGCCTATTCCCATGTGCTGGTTCTGGAGCTGGAAACCGGTACCGTAACCCTGAAGGGGGAGGAGGGGAGCTACTGCCTGGCCCTATGGGAGGACGGTACCTACTCCTATTCCGCCAGGACCTCCCAAGGCTATTCCCAAGACCAGTGGGTACAGCTGCTGGAGTCGGGCGCATGAGGAAATGATGCTTCCCAAATAGAAAACACTCCCGCCGGGAAGGCGGGAGTGTTTTGCTGTGTCCGTTGTTCAGCGGCCGGGCCGCGAGAAGCGGGCGGCGCTTGGGGGCTTCGCAGGTTATTTGGCCGCAGCACAGGCCTGGGCGACGATCTCGCCCACGCCGTTGAGCACCGCGGTGGGACGGTAGGCGTAGGTTTTCAGGGTTTCCATGGTGGATACGCCGGAGAGCACCAGTACGGTGGACATGCCGCTCTCCAGTCCGGAGATGACATCCGTGTCCATCCGGTCGCCCACCATAACGGCATCCGCGGAGTGGCAGTGGAGCATACGAAGCCCCGTGCGCATCATCAGGGGATTGGGCTTTCCGCAGAAGTAGGCCTGGGTTCCGGTGGCCATCTCAATGGGGGCGACCAGTGCCCGGCAGGCGGGGGCGATGCCGTTTTCAATAGGGCCGGATACATCGGAGTTGGCTCCGATGAGCTTGGCGCCTTTCAGCACCAGGTTTGTGGCCTTGGTCAGGGTGTCCAGAGAATAGGCTCGACCCTCGCCCACCACCACATAGTCGGGGTTGACGTCGTTCATGGTGATGCCCGCGTCATAGAGGGCGTTGAACAAACCGGCCTCTCCGATGACAAAGGCGGAGCAGCCGGGGGCCTGCTCTTTGAGAAACGCGGCGGTGGCCAGGGCGCTGGTGTAAAAGTGCTCCTCCGAGACGTCCAGTCCCATGCGGGCCAGCTTCTGCTGCAGCTCCTTGGGAGTATAGCCGCTGTTGTTGGTCAGAAAGAGAAATTCCTTGTTTTCGTCGTGCAGCCACTGAATGAATTCCGGTACGCCGGGCAAAATGCGGTTGCCGTGATAGATCACGCCGTCCATATCACAGATGAACCCGCGCTTTTGGTTAAAATCAAGTGTGTTTTCCATATGTCCTCCTAATCAAAGCGGGCACGGTCTTTCCCGCGCTGGGAAAGGCACCCATAGGGCTTACGGCCTGGGATACGTCCAGTATAGCAACCCGCGGGCCGGTTGTAAACAGGGGAGAACAGACCTGTTTGTCCGGATGGAGTGGCACTATGTACCACCGCCTGAAAAAGCGGTGGTGCGCGGGTTACAGGGTGACAACCGACTCACAGCACCGGTAATCGGTGTCGATGCTGTTGGCCAGGAAACGGGCCTTCAGTTTCCGGGGGGTGCAGGCCCGCCGACAGGATACGCTGAGATCGTCCGGCAGAACAAACCGGATGCATTTGACCAGAATATCCCGGCACATGGGGAAATTATGGGCGGGAATGGTCATGGCCTTCATGCCACGCTGGTGTTCCATGCCGTCCTCATCCACTTCGGTGAGAATGGCCGCCAAAGCCACCCGCTTTCCGGGACAGACATTTTTGAGAGTCACGTCCATCTGGATGATCTGCCCCTGGGACTGAAGCTCCACCTCGCCCAGGTTCACCAGAACCGAGTCCTGACAGCACTCCGCGGTCAGCTCCACGGGTTCGGGGCATTCCTCCGGATATACCACAATCTCACAGTCCACCGACACGGTGGGCTTGGGGAAGGAGACCAGGTTCCCCTCCTGGTCGGAGTAGGTGATGGAGGCATTGACCAGTTTGGTGCCGGGCTGGCGGCTTACGTGGCGGATATAAAAGTCCAGGGACGCGCTCTCACTGGAGGTCACCCCCAGCTGGGAAATGTTCCACCGCAGGGAGTGGGCGTCCAGCATGGAGGCAGAG
>DBFWXD010000273.1:0-1915 GCA_048215895.1 Eubacteriales bacterium | reverse complement strand
CCACGCGCTGCTGTCCACAGAGGATTCCAGTGAAGCGTCCAACCTGATGTGCTGCCTTGCTTTCCAGGGCGATGGCCGGGCACTGGAAACGCTGTTGGAACTGGAGAATCATCCCCGCTCCTGGCGCAAGAAGCTCTATGTAGACCCGTCCATTTACGCCCAGTGCGGCGGCTGGACCTTTAATAAAAAGGGACAACGGACCCAACTCAACTTCGATACCTGCTTTTCTTTCGTCAAGGGAGCCCCCGGTGAAGTGTCCCCCGTTCGCATCGGGCGGGCACGGGAGGACACCTGTCCCCACTGCGGCGGGCGGATGGCGGACATGCTGGTGCTGGACGGCCGGGACGAGCGGCTGAAGTTTCTGGGGCTGGACGGCATTCTGACCGCCACCTGCTGTCCCAACTGCGTGGGCTTTCTGAAAGGCCCCGCTTTCAACCGCTTTACTCTGGACGGCGGCGTAGAGGTCTTTCCCTCAGAGCTCTTTGACGGGGCGGGAAAGATGGACTGCTATGTCCGGCCGGAGGACTACAGGTCCCTTACCGAAAATCCCTTCGTGCTGGGCGGTGCGCCAGTGCCCCTGTTCTATGGCGCCGCCTGTGACGATGTGAACACCGTTGGCGGCTTTGCCAACTGGGTTCAGGACTGGGAATACACCGCCTGCCCCCACTGCGGAAAGCCCATGAAATATCTGGCCCAGATCCAGTGGGATACTTTGATGGACGGCACAGAGGGCACACTCTACATCGAGTTCTGCCCTGACTGCCAGATCGTATCCATGCAGCACCAGCAGACCTGATAGGAGGAAATCGCTATGAATTTGCCAAAGTTCAACAGTGCGGACGGGCGCTGTTACTGGATGAAGCCCGAGGTACAGGAAGAACTGCAACCGCTCTTTGACCAGTGTATCCAGGATGCCATTGACGGGAGAATCACGCGGCTTGATGATTCCCACTGGCCGCCGGTAGTGGTCAGCAGTCAAGGTGCACCCTTTGAGGTGTGGCAACTGCTTAGGGCATGGACCGAAATACAGCGGGCCGAGACCCTGGATGCGGAAAAGGCCATCGCCTTCAGCGAAAACCTGCGCCGCCAGAGCCGCTGGGGTGAAATTGACCACCATCTACTTGATATGCTGAAACGGGAGCTACAAGAGAAGTATTTTGTTGCAACAGGCGATGAAGATGATCGCTTCTGGGATCGGGAGTATTCCTTGAAACCAGGCATCCGTGCAGAGCAGATCCCGGAGCCGCTGCTGCGTTTCGCCTGCTATGTGGCGGTGAGCTATAAAGTGTATGGCTTGGACTTTCAGTATCTGGACGCCAATTACCTCTTTGGATTGGTGGAGAAAGTCCGTCCTGATACGGTGAAAAAGCTCCGGGAACACGGGACCGGCAGGCTGCCGCTCTCTCTGCAAAAGAGGAAAACAGAGCACTTCACCGCATCGGCCAACGATGCCTTTGCTGTGATCCGTATTACTGCCAGGGACAACACAGAGGAATGCTGCCACGAAGTGCTGGACTACCTGTGTGAGATTCTGGAGCAGGAGGACTTTCCCCGCAGCTATGCCCTGGAGTTCAAAGGGCCGGAAAAGAGGTATCTTCCCATCACGGGACTGCCCAAAAAGGGAGTAAACCAGCTCTTTGCCTGTGCCGTGCAGTATCCCGGCCTCCATCCCCTGATGGAACGGTACGCCCGGCTTGCCATGCGGCAATATGAGCAGTACACCAATCTCAGCGATGAGCAGTGCGCGCTCCCCGGAAGTTTTGCCGTGTTCGCTCTGGGAATGCTGGGGCAAGAGTGGCGGCAGCTGGTATGGGATTATCTCGATCTTTGCGATGATGAGCACTCCCACTTACAGGAAAAATTCCTCCGGGAGTATGCAAAACAGTTCGGCTTTACCGCCGATACCGTCCCCGTG
>DBFWXD010000272.1:0-13624 GCA_048215895.1 Eubacteriales bacterium | reverse complement strand
GGTCCAGGCGCTGCGGGAGCAGGGCAAGCTGTCAGCCTGAAAGACAAAAATCCATTTCCACCAAGCGGAAATTCTGCGAGGCGAATGGCCCCAGGTCATTCGCCCTTCGCATATTAAAGGAGCGGACACTATGAAATTATGGGCTGGACGGTTTCAAAAGGAGACCGATACCCTGGTAAATGATTTTAACTCCTCCATCGGCTTTGACGCCCGGCTTTATAAGCAGGACATCGCCGGCTCCATTGCCCACGCCACCATGCTGGGCAAGCAGGGGATCATCGAGGAGCACGAGGCCGAGAAGATCATCGAGGGCCTGAAGGCCATCCTGGCCGACATTGAGGACGACAAGGTGGAGTTCTCTCTGGATAACGAGGACATCCACATGAACATTGAGGCCCTGCTGACCCAGCGCATCGGCGATGCGGGCAAGCGCCTGCACACCGGCCGCAGCCGGAACGACCAGGTGGCCGTGGATACCCGCCTCTACGTGAAGGAGGAAATCCCCGTCATCATCAAGCAGGTGCTGGATCTGGAGCAGGTGCTCATCAAGAAGGCCAAGGCCAACCTGGACACCGTGATGCCCGGCTACACCCACCTGCAGCGGGCCCAGCCCACCACCTTTGCCCACTACATGATGGCCTACGCCAATATGTTCAAGCGGGACGTCACCCGTCTGGAGGACTGCCTGGAGCGGCTGGACGAGTGCCCCCTGGGCGCCGGCGCCCTGGCCGCCTCCACCTATCCCCTGGACCGGTTTGCCACCGCCCAGGCCCTGGGCTTCAAGAAGCCCACCGACAACTCCATGGACTCCGTCTCCGACCGTGACTACGCCATCGAGCTGCTCAGCGCCCTGTCCATCCTGATGATGCACCTGTCCCGGTTCTCTGAGGAGATCGTGCTGTGGTGCTCCTGGGAGTTTAAGTATGTGGACCTGGACGACGCCTACTCCACTGGCTCCTCCATCATGCCCCAGAAGAAGAACCCCGACGTGGCCGAGCTGGTCCGGGGCAAGACCGGACGGGTGTATGGCTCTCTGGTCACCCTGCTGACGGTGATGAAGTCCCTGCCTCTGGCCTATAACAAGGACATGCAGGAGGACAAGGAGGCCCTCTTCGATGCCATCGACACCGTGGAGCTGTGCCTGCCCGTGTTCGGCGCCATGCTGGACACTCTCACCGTCCGGCCCAAGAACATGGCCAAGGCGGCTTCCGGCGGCTTCATCAACGCCACCGACTGCGCCGACTACCTGACCAAGAAGGGCCTGCCCTTCCGGGAGGCCTATATGATCGTGGGCCGGCTGGTCAATATGTGCATTAAGACCGGGGACACCCTGGATACCCTGGCTCTGAAGGACTTCCGGGCTATCTCCTCCCTCTTTGACGAGGATGTGTACGAGGCCCTGGCCCTGAAGACCTGCGTCAACGAGCGCAAGGTCTACGGCGGCCCCAGCAAGGAGTCTGTGGAGAAGCAGATCAGCCTGATCGAGGAGTTTGTCAATTCCAGAACTTGATGGTACAATCATTCTATCCCCAACGGGCAATCTCATAGAAAAGAGTGGAACACATGAACAAACCCAAGGTATATATCGACGGCAAGGAAGGCACCACCGGCCTGCAGATCTACGAGCGGCTGGGAGGCCGGGACGACATTGAGCTGCTGCTCATTGACGAGGACAAGCGGAAAGACACCCAGGAGCGAAAGAAGTTCCTCAATGCCGCCGACCTGGTGTTCCTGTGCCTGCCTGATGCCGCCGCTGTGGAGGCGGTGTCCCTCATTGAAAATTCCAAGACCAAGGTAATCGACGCCTCCACCGCCCACCGCACCGCCCCGGGCTGGGTCTACGGCTTTGCCGAGCTGCTGCCCGGCCAGCGCCAGCGGATCAAGTTTGCCAATCGGGTGGCCAACCCCGGCTGCCACGCCACGGGCTTTTTGTCCACGGTGGCCCCTCTGGTGAATTTGGACATCCTGCCCAAGGACTACCCCCTGTCCTGCTACTCCCTGACGGGGTACTCCGGAGGCGGAAAGAAGCTCATTGCCGAGTATGAGGCCCCCGACCGGGACCCCCGGCTGGCCTCTCCGGCGCCCTACGCCCTGGGCCTTACCCACAAGCACCTGCCCGAGATGCAGGCGGTGGCCGGTCTGGCCATGGCTCCCAACTTCCTGCCGGTGCTGGGGGACATTTACAAGGGAATGACCACCTGCATTATGCTCCAGAATAACCTTCTGAAGGGCAAGCCCAGCGCCCAGGATATCCGGGATCTGCTGTGCAACTACTACCAGGACCAGAAGCTGGTCCGGGTGGCGGAGTTTGGCGGTAGCGGTCCCCGGCTCTATACCAACGAGCTGGCAGGTAAGGACTATTTGGAGATCACCGTCTCCGGCAACGGAGATCAGACCCTGCTCAGCGCTCAGTTTGACAACCTGGGCAAGGGAGCCAGCGGCGCCGCCGTCCAGAACATGAACCTGATGCTGGGCTTTGAGGAGACCGCCGGATTGAACGTGGACTAATGTGGGGCGCGCCCCAATCATATGCAAAGAAAAGGTGAGTATCATGTTGAAAGAGATTTCCGGCGGCGTGTGTGCCGCCCAGGGCTTTCAGGCCGGCGGCGTCCACTGCGGCGTCAAGGCCAGCAGCAGCCCGGATAAAAACGACCTGGCCCTCATTCTCTCCGAGAAGGAGTGCACCGCCGCCGCTACCTACACCCTGAACCGGGTGAAGGCCGCCCCCATCTATGTGACCATGGACCACCTGGAAAACGGCGTGGCCTGGGGCGTGGTGGCCAACAGCGGCAACGCCAACGCCTGCTGCCCCATGAGCCACGAGAATGCCGAGGCCATGTGTGTGGCCGCCGCCCAGGCCACCGGCCATGAGCCGGAGGACTTTGTGGTGGCCTCCACCGGCGTCATCGGCCAGACCATCAACATCTCCGCCATTCAGGCGGGTATGCCCAAGGTAGCAGCCGCCCTGAATCCCGACGGCTCCGACGCCGCGGCCACTGCCATTATGACCACCGACACGGTGAAAAAGGAGATTGCCGTCTCCTTTACCCTGGGAGACAAGGAGATCAAGATCGGCGCCATTGCCAAGGGCTCCGGTATGATTCACCCCAACATGGGCACCATGCTGGCCTTCATCACCACCGACTGCGCCATCACCCATGAGATGCTCTCCGACGCCCTTCACGAGGTGGTGGGCCGGACCTTCAACCGGGTCACCGTGGACGGGGACACTTCCACCAACGACACCTGTGCGGTGCTGGCCAACGGTATGGCGGGCAACACCCTCATTGAGTGGAAGGACGAGAGCTATGAGGCCTTTAAAGAGGCGCTGGAGTATGTGTGCCGCTACCTGTCCCGGGCCATCGCCGGAGACGGTGAGGGCGCCAGCAAGCTGGTCACCTGCAAGATGGTCGGCGCCCGCAGCGAGGAGAGCGCCGAGCGTCTCAGCAAAGCGGTGGTGGGCTCCTCCCTGGTGAAGGCCGCCATGTTCGGCGCCGACGCCAACTGGGGCCGTGTGCTGTGCGCCATGGGCTACTCCAAGGCCCCCTTCCGTCCTGAGCATGTGGACGTGTCCTTCCAGTCCTGCGCCGGGGAGATCCTGGTGTGCAAGCAGGGCGACGGCGTGGTCTTTGACGAGGACAAGGCCAAGGAGATCCTGTCCCAGAAGGAAGTCATCATCGCCGTGGACCTCCACGAAGGGGAGGAGAGCGCCGAGTGCTGGGGCTGCGACCTCACCTATGACTATGTGAAGATCAACGGGGATTACAGAACCTGAGGCCCTGCGGCAACGAGCAAAAAACAACATGTGTGAGGAGAAGGTTATCAATGTCTTTTAATGAAGTGGATCGCGCCCAGGTTCTGGCCGAGGCGCTGCCCTATATTCAGAAATTCTACGGCAAGACCATCGTGGTGAAGTACGGCGGCAACGCCATGATCTCCCAGGAGCTGCGCCACGCCGTCATCTCCGACATCGTCCTGCTGTCCCTGGTGGGCATCCGGGTGGTGGTGGTCCACGGCGGCGGCCCTGAGATCAGCGGCATGCTGAAGAAGGTGGGCAAGGAGTCCAAGTTTGTGGACGGCCTGCGCTACACCGACGAGGAGACCATGGACATCGTCCAGCAGGTGCTGTGCGGCCAGGTGAACAAGGACCTGGTGGCCACCCTGAACCGCACCGGCGGCCGGGCTCTGGGCCTGTGCGGCATGGACGGCGGGATGTTCCAGGCCAAGAAGCTGGATGAGAAGTACGGCCTGGTAGGGGAGATCCGCCATGTGGACCCCCGTCCGGTCACCGACGCCCTCTCCAACGGCTACATCCCCGTGGTGTCCACCGTGGCCCAGGGGATGGATGCGGAGGTGTCCTACAATGTGAACGCCGACACCGCCGCCGCCAAGCTGGCGGTGGCCCTGGGGGCGGAGAAGCTCATCCTCCTCACTGACGTGCGGGGTCTGCTCCGGGACCCCAAGGACGAAAATACCCTCATTTCCGAGCTCCAGCTCTCCTCCGTCCCCGCCCTGGTGCGGGAGGGCGTGATCACCGGGGGCATGATCCCCAAGGTGGACTGCTGTGTGGAGGCGGTGCGCTCGGGCGTGAAGTCCGCCGTTATTCTGGACGGCCGGGTGGAGCACTCCATCCTCATCGAGCTGCTCTCCGATGCGGGCATCGGCACCATGCTGATTCAGTAAGAGAGCCTGCCTGAATTTATAGAAAGGGGCCAGCAATATGACCTTTGAAGAAATCAAAGCCCTGGACGAGCAGTATGTCATGCACGCCTACGGTCGGTTCCAGGTGGCCATGGACCACGGCAAAGGGGCCACCGTTTGGGATGTGAACGGCAAGAAGTATATCGACTTTACCTCCGGCATCGGCGTGTGCTCCCTGGGCTATGCCGACGAGGGCTGGCAGCAGGCGATTGCCGATCAGGCTGCCAAGCTGGGGCACATCTCCAACCTCTTCTACACCGAGCCCTATGCCAAGGTGGCCCAGAAGCTGTGCACCCGCACCGGAATGAGCAACGTGATGTTTGCCAACTCCGGCGCGGAGAGCAACGAGGCCATGATCAAGCTGGCCCGGAAGTATTCCTACGACAAGTACGGCAAGGGGCGCGGGACCGTCATCACCCTGCGCAACTCCTTCCACGGCCGCACCATCACCACCCTGGCCGCCACCGGCCAGGACAAGTTCCACGACTACTTCTTCCCCTTTACCGAGGGCTTCCGCTATGCCACCGCCAACGATCTGGACAGCGTGGAGGAGGTGGCGGGCCACGATGTGTGCGCCGTCATGATGGAGCTGGTTCAGGGCGAGGGCGGCGTGCTGCCCCTGGACGAGAAGTTCGTGCAGGGTGTGGCCGACCTGTGCCAGAAGCGGGACTGGCTGCTGCTCGTAGACGAGGTGCAGACCGGTGTGGGCCGCACGGGCACGCTGTTTGCCTTCCAGCAGTACGGCATCTCCCCAGATGTGGTGTCCTTTGCCAAGGGCATCGCCGGCG
Source organism: Eubacteriales bacterium (assembly GCA_048215895.1). Classification (GTDB taxonomy): domain Bacteria; phylum Bacillota; class Clostridia; order Oscillospirales; family Oscillospiraceae; genus Lawsonibacter. The sequence continues at coordinate 8,135 of DBFWXD010000272.1, read as the reverse complement.
GCCTGCCCTTCGGCGGCGTGATGGCCAATGAGAAGTGCCGCAACGTCTTTACCCCCGGCACCCACGGTACCACCTTCGGCGGCAACCCCGTCTCCGCCGCCGCGGCCTGTTACGTGCTGGACCGGGTGGACGATGCCCTGCTGGAGCAGGTGAAGGAGAAAGGCGCCTATATCCGCCGGAAGGTGGAGGAAATGAACCTGCCGTGCCTGGGAAAGACCCTGGGACTTGGCCTGATGATCGGCGTGGAAGTGAAGGGCGAAAAGACCAACCGGGATCTGGCTGCCGCCCTTATTGACAACGGCCTTCTGTGCCTCACCGCCGGGGCGGGGCTGCGGTTCCTGCCTCCCCTGGTCATTACCCAGGAGGAGATGGATGAGGCCCTGGCCATTATCCAGCGTACCCTTAGTCCGTTCAAAGGAGAGTAACACCCAATGACAAAAGATCTGTTGAAACTGCTGGACCTGTCCAAGGAGGACATTGTCCAGATTCTGAATACTGCCGACCAGCTGAAGTACGACCAGAAGCACCGCATTCCCCATGACTATCTCCGGGGCAAGACCCTGGCCATGATTTTTGAGAAAAACTCCACCCGGACGAGAGTGTCCTTTGAGACGGGCATGTTCCAGCTGGGCGGCCACGCCCTGTTCCTCTCCGGCAAGGAGAGCCAGATCGGCCGGGGCGAGCCGGTGGAGGACACCGCCCGGGTGCTGGACCGGTACTGCGACGGCATTATGATCCGCACCTTCGGCCAGGAGGAAGTGGAAAATCTGGCCCGGAACACCAAGATCCCCGTCATCAACGGCCTGACTGACTTCTGCCACCCCTGCCAGGTGCTGGCCGACCTGCTCACCATCCGGGAGTATAAGGCGGTCCTGGAGGGGCTGAAGATGTGCTACATCGGCGACGGCAACAACATGGCCAACTCCCTCATTGTGGGTGGCCTGAAGATGGGCATGGAGGTGTCCATCGCCTGTCCCGAGGGCTATGACCCCGATCCCAAGGTGCTGGACTTTGCCAAGAGCGATCCCAGCCACAAGTTCTCCCTCTTCCGCACGCCCAAGGAGGCGGCGGTGGGCGCCGACGTGGTCATCACCGACGTGTGGGCCTCCATGGGCCAGGAGGAGGAGCGGGCCGTCCGAGCCAAGGCCTTCGCCGGCTATCAGATCAATGATGAGCTCATGGCCCTGACCAACGAGGGGTGCATGGTGCAGCACTGTCTGCCCGCCCACCGGGGCGAGGAGATCACCGCCGAGGTGTTTGAAGCTCATGCCCAGGAGATTTTTGATGAGGCAGAGAACCGGCTCCACGCCCAGAAGGCGGTTATGTACCTTCTGATGAAAGATAAGGAAGACTAATCCTTCAAAAAAGAAGACGTAAAAGCAAAATTCCAGTTGAAACAGAAGTAAATAAAAGAGGAAAAAGCTGTAAAAATTTACCGCTTTTTCCTCTTTTTGTCTTATCTGGGAGAAAATTCCAAACAAAAATTCTGCCTTAAAATTTTAATTGGAAAAAGAAAAACTTCGTTAATGTGACGAAGAAAAGGAATGGCTATTGTATTGTACTTGCATTAAGAGTATAATCAATTGTGTTAAGAAGCCGCAAAGATGAAATGAGGAGGTGAAGGGCAGATTCACAGCTTTGCGGCGGAAGGTTTGGTTGAAAGGCTGGAACGGACTGGGGCGCTGGGCGCCCTGTTGCTTTTCCCCCGGCTGTTCCAGGTTTGAACTGAACCACCTGTGTTAGGAGGGAATTAGAAATGGAAAATAGCGTAAAATCCAACGCGAGAAGCGGGGCCAATATTCTGAAGTTTATTGTGCTCAATCTCATCGGTATCTTTATGTTTTTCGTGACTGTCACCATTGCGGGGACCAGTTCCATCCCCGTGGACCATGTGGTGACGGCCATCCGCAAGATTCCCTATTTTGATCTGGTGTACGGCGTGGTCATCGTGGTAGTGGGCGCGGTGCTGCCCTTCATCCGCAAGACCTGGAAGAAGGACAAGGTCACCATGGTCTTCTCCTTCCTGAAGCTGTTGGCCATTCCGTTCTTGATCGTGTGGCTGACCAAGGCCGGGCCTGCCCGCTGGTTCGACAGCGACATGATGCCGTTCATCTATAATAAAGTCGTTCTGCCCGTCACCTCTCTGGTGCCTGTGGGCGCCGTGTTCCTGGCCTTCCTCATCAACTACGGCCTGATGGAATTCATCGGCGTATTCATGAAGCCGGTTATGCGCCCCATCTGGAAGACCCCCGGCCGCTCCGCCGTGGACGCGGTGGCTTCCTTCGTGGGCAGCTACTCGGTGGGTCTGCTGATCACCAACCGTGTGTATAAGGAGGGCTTCTATTCCACCAAGGAAGCTTGTATCATTGCCACCGGATTCTCCACCGTGTCTGCCACCTTCATGATCGTGGTAGCCCGGACTCTGGGCCTGCTGGACCACTGGAATGTCTACTTCTGGTCCACCCTGGTGATCACCTTCATCGTCACCGCTCTGACCACTCGCATTTACCCCCTGAGCAAGAAGCCCAACACCGGCTATAACGGTATGCCCGTGGTTCCCGAGCCCGTCCCCGAGAAGGGCAAGCTGCTCTCCACCGCCCTGGACGAGGGCCTGGAAGCCTGCGCCAAGGCCCCTGGCATTGTGGAAGGCGTTGTGAAGAACTTTGTCGATGGCCTGAACATGGCCCTGGGCATTGGTCCTTCCCTCATGTCCATCGGTTTCCTGGGCCTGCTGCTGGCGGAGTACACCCCCGTGTTCGACATCATCGGCTACATTTTTGTTCCCTTCGCCATGGTGCTGGGCTTTGGTTCTGAGGCCGTGATGATGGGCAAGAGCTGCGCCATCAGCCTGGCGGAGATGTTCCTGCCCGCCAACATCGTGGCCAACGGTTCTCCTCTGTCTCAGTATGTGACCGCCATCGTGTGCGTGTCTGAGATCCTGTTCTTCTCCGCCTCCATCCCCTGCGTGCTGGGCACTGATATTGACATCTCCCTGAAGGACATTCTCATTGTCTGGGTGGAGCGCATCATCCTTTCTCTGATCCTGGCCGCTCTGGTGGTCCGGTTCCTGTTCCCCCTGATGGGTATCCCCCTCTAAAGCTCCGCTCAGGACAAAGGACCGGGACTTGCGTTGCAAGTCCCGGTCCTCTTTTTGCGTTTAATGGGAGCTGTTCTCCATATAGATTTCCCGACGCAGGGGCCGGTATACGGTAAAGTACATGGTCAGGCTGCAAGCGAGACCACCCACCAGCTGGGAGATGGCCTCTGCGGCAAACACGCCCATCGTGCCCATCCAGATGGGCAGCAGAACGGTGAGCGGGGCGTTGATGATGGCCTTGCGGAGCAGGGAGAAAAAGACGGCCTGCTTTGCGTGGCTCAGCCCCACAAACACGGCCTGGGCGGCCACCTGGAGAGACATGAAGATGAACAGCCCAAAGTAGACCCGCAGGGCAGGAACGCCCTTGGCGATGACCTCGGGGTCGTCGTTGAAGATAAAGATGAGGGCCTGAGGGAAGAGCATGGCCACGGCCCAGAACGCAGTGGCATAGGCCACCGTGACGCCCACGGTAAAGCGGATGGAGGTCCGCACGCGGGAGGGCTTGCCCGCCCCGTAGTTGAAGCCCATCACCGGCTGGGAGCCGTTGGTCAGGCCGTGGACCGGCATAATGAAGACCTCACGCAGGGAGTTGATGATGGTCATGATGCCCACGTACAGGTCCCCGCCCCAGGCCTGGAGGGTGGCGTTGCACACTACCTGGACCAGACTGTTGGTCATGTTCATAAAAAAGCCGGACAGCCCCAGGGAGATGATCTTCTTCACCCGCTGTCCCTCCAGACGCAGGGAAGAAAGCTGCAGGCGGATGAGGGCCCGCCGCCCGGTGAGAAACAGCAGCACCCAGGCCGCCGAAATTCCCTGGGAGATGACAGTGGCCAGGGCGGCCCCCTTGACCCCCATGTTGAACACGAAGATGAACAGCGGGTCCAGCAGCAGGTTCAGTACCGCGCCGATGACCACCGTCATCATTCCGGTGGAGCCGAAGCCCTGGGCATTGATAAAGGGATTCATGCCCAGGCTGATCATCACAAAGAGGGTACCCAGCAGGTAGATGGTCATGTAGCCGTCGGCGTAGGGGAAGGTGTTGGCGCTGGCGCCAAAGAGATAGAGAATGGGCTCTTTCAGCGCCATGAAGAAGGCGGTAACCGCCAGACCCAGCAAAATCAGCAGGGTGAAGGAGTTGCCCATCACCATCTCCGCCTCCTTTTTGTCCCCCCGGCCCCGGCAGATGGAAAAGAGGGGGCCGCCGCCGGTGCCGCAGAGGTTTGCAAAGCCCATGATGATGGAGACGATGGGGATGGTGATGCCAAGGCCCGTAAGGGCCAGGTGGCTGCTTCCGGGCAGCCGGCCCAGATAGATCCGGTCCACCACGCTGTACAGCACGTTGACCAGCTGGGCGGCCGTCATGGGGACGGCCAGAGACATGATATTGCGGGGAATACTGCCCTTGGAAAAGTCGTGCTCGTTTTGGGCCACGGCCATTCCTCCTTTCCAAAAGTGCAGACCGCCGACGCTGCTTCGCCGGCGGCCTGTGAGAATCATTTAAAGATCAAAGCGCCTGAAGATCGGCAATCAGAGCGTCGATGTCCTCGTCCGTGGTGGACCAGGCCACGCAGAACCGCACGGCGGTGTGCTCCTTGTCCGGCTTACACCACCAGCTGCTGGAGTAGTTCTGGTTCAGCACCTCCAGGTGTTGGTCTGGGAGGATGGGGAACTGCTGGTTGGTGGGGGAGTTGATGAGCAGGGGGTAGCCCTTGTCCAAAAAGGCCTTTTGCAGGCGCATGGCCCGCTCCACGGCCTGTTTGCCGATCTGCTGGTAGAGACCGTCTTCCATCAGCGCCTCAAACTGCACGCCCAGCAGCCGTCCCTTGGCCAGCATACCGCCCCGCTGCTTGATGAGGTAGCGGAAGTCGGACTTCAGGGCCTCGTTGGTGATGACCACGGCCTCTCCGAAGAGGGCGCCGGCCTTGGTGCCGCCCAGGTAGAACACGTCGCACAGTCTGGCCAGGTCGGGCAGGGTGATGTCCGAGGCGGCCAGACCGTAAGCCATCCGGGCCCCGTCCACAAAGACGGGCATGTGGTACTTATGGGCGGCCTCACAGATGGCCTCCAGCTCTGCTTTGGTGTAGACGGTGCCAAGCTCGGTGGGATGGGAGATATACACCATGCCGGGCTGAACCTTGTGCTCCACGCTGGGGTCGGCGTAGTGGTCCCGGCAGAGCTGCTCGATCTGAGCGGCGGTGAGCTTGCCGTCCTCCGAGGGGACGGGCAGGACCTTGTGGCCGGTGGCCTCTACGGCGCCGGTCTCGTGGTCGTTGATGTGGCCCATCACCGTGCTGATGACCCCCTGGTGGGGGCGCAGAGCGGCGGCGATGACCGTCATGTTGGTCTGGGTGCCGCCCACCAGGAAGTGGACGTCCGCCTGGGGAGCCTGGCAGGCCTCACGGATGAGCTGGGCGGCGTGGACGCAGTGTTCATCCACCCCGTAGCCGGGACAGGCCTCCAGGTTGGTCTTCACCAAGGCCTCCATCACCTTGGGATGGGCCCCGGTGGCATAGTCACATTCAAAACGCCGCATAGCAACGCTCCTCCTTTCAGCGCAGGACAGCGCCGCAGTCCTGCTCCAGAACCTCCAGAATGGCCTTCACGTCGGCGTCGGCCTCCTCAGCGGTGAGGGAACGGTCGTCGGCGCGGAGGATCAGGTTGAAGGCCACAGACTTCTTGCCCTCGTCAATGCCCTTGCCCCGGTAGATGTCAAACAGGGAAACTTCCTTCAGAAGGCCGCGGGCACCCTTGCGGATGGCGGTCTCCAGAGCACCCACAGTGACGGCCTCGTCGCAGACCACGGCGATGTCGCGGGTGACGGCGGGGAACTTGGGCAGGGGGGTGTACTCGGCGTCCGCGCCCCGGGCATTCATCAGCGCGTCAAAGCGCAGCTCGGCGCAGTAGAACTCCCCGTCTACGCCGTAATTCCGGGTCACCAGGGGGTGAATCTGGCCGAAGATGCCGATGCAGTTGCTGCCGGACCACACCGTGGCGCAGCGGCCGGGGTGATAGGAGGCGTCGGAGGGGACGCCGGTGGGGCCCTCGAAGTGGACGTCCTCGGCCCGGATCTCCTTCAGAATGGCCTCGATGGCGCCCTTCATGGTGTAGAAGTCCATATCCTCGCCGTAGGCGCCCATGGACAGGACCTTCTGCTCGTCGGCCAGGCCGTCCTCGCCGCCGGGGAGGTAGATGCGGCCCACCTCATAGAGCTTGGCGGTCTTGTTGCGGTAGTTGTAGTTCCGGGTCAGGATCTCCAGCATAGAGGGCAGCACCGTGGTGCGCATGATGGAGGTGTCCTCGCCCAGGGGGTTGAGGATCTTAAAGCTCTTCCGGGCGGCGTAATCCGCGGGCCAGAGGATCTTGTCATAGTAGGTGGGGGAGATGAAGGAGTAGGTGATGATCTCATCATACCCGCAGGAGCGGCACACGCTGCCCAGGGTCTGCTCCAGCTTCTGAGCGGGGGAATAGCCGCCCAGGGTGGTCTGGCCCCGCATAAGGGTGGTGGGGATGTTGTTGTAGCCGTAGAACCGGGCCACTTCCTCGCTGAGGTCGGCAATGCCCACCACGTCGCCGCGCCAAGAGGGGATGACCACCTGGGCAGGGCCGTTGGGGAAGTCCTTTTCGGGGGTGCAGATATTTACCCGCTCCAGATACTGATACATGTCCACCGGGTGGATGTCGGTGCCCAGCAGGGCGTTGACCCGGTCGGGGTCCATGGTGATGGTGCGGGGCTGGGGCACATAGTTGAGGATGTCAATGACGCCGTCCAGAACCTCGCCGGCGCCCAGCAGCTCCACCAGCTCACAGGCACGGTTGACGGCGGGGAGGGTGTTCATGGGGTCCAGGCCCTTCTCGAACTTGGCGCTGGCCTCGGTACGCATGCCCAGGGCCAGAGCGCCCTTGCGGATGCAGGTGCCGTCGAAGCAGGCGGACTCAAAGACCACGTCGGTGGTGTCGGAGACGATCTCGCTGTTCTCGCCGCCCATGATGCCCGCCAGGCCCACGGCCCGGGTCTCGTCGGCGATGACCAGGTGGTTGGCGGTGAGCTTGCGCACCTGGCCGTCCAGGGTGGTGAGCTCCTCGCCCTCCTCGGCCCGGCGCACAATGATCTTGCCGCCCTTCACATAGCGGTAGTCAAAGGCGTGCATGGGCTGGCCGTACTCCAGCATGACGTAGTTGGTGATATCCACGATGTTGTTGATGGGGCGCACGCCCATGGAGCGCAGCCGCTCCCGCATCCACTTGGGGGAGGGGGCGATCTTCACGTTCCGCACCATCCGGGCGGTGTACCGGGGCACCAGATCGGCGGCGGGGGTCTCGATGTCCAGCAGGTCCGTCAGCACGCCGTCGGCGCCGCCCTGTACCTCCGGTTCGTGGAGAGTCAGGGGCTGCTGGTAGGTGGCGGCCACCTCCCGGGCCAGACCGATGACGCTGAGGCAGTCGGGGCGGTTGGGGGTGATCTCGAACTCCACCACATGGTCATCCGCGCCGATAATGGGCTTGATGTCATCGCCGTTCTGGATCCCTTCCTCGTGGAGGACGAAGATGCCGTCGGGGATGCAGTGGGGGAACTCCTTCTGGTCGGCGTGGAGATCCTCCAGGGTGCAGATGGTGCCTGTCTTGGTGTTGTAGGCCACCAGGTCCCCCTCGTGGAGGTTGGGGCAGATGGTGTCCGGCACAGCGGTGGAGCCGCCCAGGTCCAGACAGGTGTGGAAGGTGTAGTCCGGCTGGCTGGCGCACTCCAGGATCTTGGCGCACACCACCGGCCCGAACACCTTGTCACCGGGCTGGATGTCGGCGGGGATGGAGGGCTTTTCGGGATCGGTGGGCTTGTAATCGTTCAGGATGGCCGCAGGGGTGATGACGGCGTAGGGGTAGTCATGCTCGGCGGTCAGGTTCAGCTCCTTGAGGGAGCAGAGCATGCCGTTGGACTCGACGCCCTGCATCTTGCGGGCCTTGATCTTGATGCCGCCGGGCAGGGTGGAGCCATCCAGCGCAGCGGGCACGCAGTCGCCCAGCTTCATGTTGGCAGCAC
>DBFWXD010000271.1:0-3299 GCA_048215895.1 Eubacteriales bacterium | reverse complement strand
GTCTCGGTAGCCATGGCGAAGACTACGGAAGCTGGATGTCCAATCCCGTGTTCTATATTATTGGCGGTATCACGGCTCTGGCCGTAGTTTTGGCCGTACTCTCCTTTTCGGTGTTCCACATCACGGTTCTCGGTGTTCTGTTCTCTGTTGTTGCGGCGGCGCTGGTGACCCTTCTGGTCTGGATCACATGGATCAGGCGTCAGTATGCCTTTGGCGGTGGCGGGATCATGGAACAGGTTCACCGGGTCGTTCTCTCTCATCTGGACTATGACGGCCAGGGCAGTCTCTTGGAAGTCGGCTGCGGCTCCGGAGCCCTGTCGATTCGTGCGGCCCTGACCTGGCCGGAGTCAAAGGTCACTGGCATGGACTACTGGGGAGCTGTTTACAATTACAGCAAGGCCCTCTGTGAGAAAAACGCCGCAAGTGAAGGCGTGGCCTCCCGGTGTGTGTTCCGGCATGGCGACGCCAATCATCTGGATTTCCCCGATGAGAGTTTTGATGCGGTCATCAGCAACTATGTCTACCACAATGTCATGGGAGCCGATATGCACAAACTGTTGCTGGAGAGCCTGCGGGTGCTGAAAAAAGGCGGCGTCTTCGCTCTGAATGATGACATGAAGCCCAAGCTGTACGGCGATATGGATGTCTTTGCCCAAAAACTGCGGGAGATGGGCTATCAGAACGTCCGGCTCATTGATACCGCAGAAGAAGCTTTCGGCTCCCACCGCCGGGCTGCCATGATGATGCTGGGCTCTTCCCGGCTGCTTGTGGGCAGAAAGTAATTCGTCCAAATAGGAGGGTTGACCATGTCCAAGTTGGGTGTTGTAGAGGACACGCTTTTTGTCCCCATGCTGGGCAGGATCTATGCCAGCGAGTACTGCCCGCAGATCCTGTACGATCCAAAGGCGCTGGAACTGAAAAAGAAACTGCCTTCCAGCCTGCCGGAGCAGGACGGACAGAGCCAGTATACTCTGCTGGCCTCCGCCGCCCGGTCCGCCAATATGGATCGGTACATCCGGGCGTTTCTGGAGCGCAGGCCGGACGGTGTGATCGTTCAGCTGGGCTGCGGTCTGGAGACGGCCTATTACCGCTGCGATAATGGAAGAACCCGCTGGTATGCCGTTGATCTGCCCCATGTGGTGGAGTACCGGCGGGCGCTGCTGCCGGAGCCGGAGCGGGAGACCTATCTCGCCGGAGACGCCTTTGCCGAGGACTGGATCAGGCAGATCCGCGCCGATGTGCCGGATGCTCCTATTCTGGTCACCGCCGGAGGCCTGTTCCACTATTTTGAGGAAAGCAAGGTTGTGGGCCTTCTGCGGATGCTCACGAAGTTTGGAGAGATCGAAATCGTCTTTGACACCGTGAGCAAAAGCGGCATGGCCATGATGCGGAAAAAGTACATGAAGCAGGTGGGTCATGGGGACGCGCAGATGTTCTTCTATGTGGATTCCGCGTCGGTGCTGGCTGGGAAAATCGGCAGTGGGGTCAGGGTGCTGGCTGAGGAGCCTTATTACCGCCATATCCCCCGAACCGGATTGAAGCTGTCCACCAAGATCAGCATGGCAGTTTCGGACCGATTCTGTATGGTGAAGATGGTACATCTCTGTCACAGCGCTAAATTCCATGACTAAACGGGATAAAGTCGCCCAATCGGAGCAGAAAGAACGGCGATGTGTCGCTATACTCAGTAAGGAGGGGCGCGCTGAGCGCCTTTTCTCAGAAATAACGGTTAGCATAATCTAACTATGTTGAAGGAGAGCGGTACATCATGAACACGCAGAAAAAAGGGATGACGGGAAAGGACATCATTACGGTGGGAATTTTCTCCGCCATCTACTTTGTCATCAACTTTGCTTTTATGCTTCTCAGCGGTCTGCATCCCCTGCTTTGGATCTTGATGCCTGGCCTGATCGCCGTATTTGCGGGTATCCCATTCCTGATGATGTGTACTAAGGTGCCAAAGACCGGTGCGGTGGTTCTGATGGGCTTTATTACGGCCTTGATCTACTTTGTTACTGGCCAATTTACGGTGGTGATTCTCATTGCTTTTGCGGTGAGCTGCATCCTGGCGGAGCTTTGCCGGATCTGTAGCCATTACCGGTCTTTCCGTGGTAATGCTCTGGCCTACGTGTTTTTCTCGCTGGGGATGATCGGCTCCCCGCTGCCTGTCTGGATCATGCGGGACAGTTTTCTGGCGCAGATCAGCCAGCAGGGAATGCCGGAAGCCTATGTCTCCACCTTGGCGGCATTGACTTCCCCGGGTATGATCGTGGTTCTGGTGGGGGCGCCTATCGTGGGAGCTATTCTGGGTATCCTGCTGGCCAAAGGAATGTTCCGCAAGCACTTTGAGAAGGCGGGGATTCTGTAACATGGAGGAGGCACGGCGCTGTTTGGTGTTCGACCCCAGGGTGGGTCTTGCTCTGCTGGTTTTCGCCAATCTGGCAGCCTTTAGTGAGCAACCTTTTTGGATGGAAATGATATGGATCGGTTTTCTCCTGCTCCTGATGCTGCTCCATCGCTGCTTTGCCATGGTGGGGAAAAGCCTCTTGATCTTCGGAGGAATCCTGTGCCTGCAATACTGGATTCTGCCGGCTGCGCCGGGATGGGTTGCTACCAGCTTCTCTATTTTTGCCAACTATGCCCGCCGAATGATGCCTTGCCTGATGCTCGGCTTTCTGATGCTTCGCCGGACGCCTATGCCTTATCTGGTGGCTGGAATGCGGAAGATCCATTTCCCTCAGCGGCTGATCGTAGCCGTCTCGGTGACGCTGCGGTACTTCCCAGCCATTCGGGAAGAGACAGGCTATATCCGCGATGCAATGCGATTGCGGGGCATCCGGGGATTGGCAAAGCTGGAGGGAATCATGGTTCCCCTGATGGTCTCCGCTACCGGCACTGCGGAGGAGCTGTCCGCAGCGGCAGTAACCCGGGGAATCGAGGACCCGGCGCCTAAGACCAGTCTGGTGGAGCTGTGGGCCTCGCCGGTGGACAGCGCCGCATTTGTCGTGGGCGTGGGGTTGACTGCTGCCCTTCTGGCGGCCAAATTGGGGGTGTTTCCATGGTAGAGCTGCAAGATGTGTCCTTTTCCTATACAAAAGAAGTGGGCACCCTCACCCATGTGGATCTGACCATCCGACCGGGCGAGTGTGTCTTGCTCTGCGGCGCTTCCGGCTGCGGAAAGACCACCATCACGAAGTTGGTCAACGGCCTGATCCCGGCATTTACGGAGGACTGCACGCTGACCGGACAGGTCCTGCTCCACGGCGCGCCGGTGCGGGAACAACCTCTTTACCAGCTGG
>DBFWXD010000270.1:0-6105 GCA_048215895.1 Eubacteriales bacterium | reverse complement strand
TCCATGCGCAGGATGGTATAGCCGTTTTCTTCATTTTGAAAAATAATGGAGGAGACGGTCCCCTCCAGCACTTCCTGTTCTTCCACGGGTTCCGCCTCCTCTATGTTTCACACCGTTCCAGTCCGGCTCAGGTAATCGGGCAGGTCGTCCACCGGCCATAAAATGACCCCCGGCCACCGGGCAGTCAGGCGCAGAGCCAGCTGTCTGCCCTCCGGGGTCAGGTCAATGTCTGCAATGATCACCGGACAGCGCACCAGCCCCAGGCCCCGCAGCCAGAGGAAAGAGCGCACCTGCTGTTCCAGCTCCTCCCCCGCACCCCGTCCGGGCAACACAATTCTGGCCTCCCAGCCGGGCAGCGGCCGCAGCAAAAGTCCAAAGCTCCACCAGAGCACGAAGGCCAGCCCCACCGCGCAGGCGGCAGCCAGCAGCCCATCCCAAATGACACCCACAGGGCAACACCTCCGGGCCATTCTATGTACGAAAGATGGGAGAAGTGTCTGCTCCGCCCGCCTTCACACTTCTAATTAAACCGCCCCGGAGAACAGGTTGATGCCCACATGGGTCAGGGTCAGCATAATGCACCCCGCCGTCAGCACACCCATGATGACCGCCGGGAAGGCCTTCTTCAGCCGCATGCCCAAAAAGGCCGCCGCCAGAGAGCCCGTCCAGGCACCGGTGCCGGGCAGGGGGATGGCCACAAACAGCCACAGGCCCAGATACTGATACTTCTGCATCTTCTGCCCCTTCAGGTGTGCCTTTCGCTCCATTTTATCCACCAGTCCGTTGAGCCGTGGCATGTACTTGCGCATAAGCTCAAAGATCCGGCGGATATAGACGATGATAAAGGGTGCGGGGATCAGGTTGCCCACCACCGCCGCGGGAAAGGCCAGGTAGTAAGGCAGGCCCAGGGCCACCCCGAAGGGCAGCCCTCCCCGCAGCTCGATAATGGGAATCATGGACACCAGCATGGTAAACACCATTTTGCCGGGAATTGTGTCCGTTAAAAAGTCAAATATCTCCATGAACTTCTCCTAAACAGGATGATTGAATTGGATCAGGCCTGCTCCAGCAGCTTCTTCAGATACTGGCCCGTATAGCTCCGGGGACAGGCGGCCACCTCTTCCGGGGTGCCGGCACAGACGATCGTGCCGCCGCCGTCGCCATTCCCAACCTGGCAGGGCCAGGTCGGGGGCCCTTGTTTTTTAATCCTCGGCGGAAGTAAATTCCGCCTGCGGAAATTCTCCGCCTGACAGGCGTCGAATTTACGGCGCTTTGCGCCGCCCCATCCGTGATGGGGTCAGGGGGGGCGACGTCGGAGGTTATTGCTCCAGCAGCTTCTTCAGGTACTGGCCCGTATAGCTCTGGGGACAGGCGGCCACCTCTTCCGGGGTGCCGGCACAGACGATCGTGCCGCCGCCGTCGCCCCCCTCGGGGCCCAGGTCGATGACGTGGTCGGCGGTTTTGATCACATCCAGGTTGTGCTCAATGACCACCACGGTGTTGCCCGCGTCCACCAGCTTCTGGAGCACCTCAATGAGCCGGTGCACATCGTAGCTGTGAAGGCCGGTGGTGGGCTCGTCCAGGATATAGATGGTCTTGCCCGTGGAGCGCTTGCTGAGCTCCGTGGCCAGCTTGACCCGCTGGGCCTCGCCGCCGGACAGCTCAGTGGAGGGCTGGCCCAGCTTTACATAGCCCAGGCCCACCTCTTCCAAAGTTTTCAGGCGGTTGTAGATCCGGGGCAGGTTCTCAAAGAAGGGCATGGCCTCGTCCACGGTCATTTCCAGCACTTCATAGATGTTCTTGCCCTTGTAGCGCACCTCCAGGGTCTCCCGGTTGTAGCGCTTGCCCTTACACACCTCGCAGGGGACGTAGATGTCCGGCAGGAAGTGCATTTCGATCTTCAAAAGGCCGTCGCCGGTACAGGCTTCGCACCGGCCGCCCCGGGTATTGAAGGAGAACCGTCCCGGGCCGTAGCCCCGGCTCTTGGCGTCGGGGGTGGAGGCAAACAGCTCCCGAATGTCGTTGAAAAGCCCGGTGTAGGTGGCGGGATTAGACCGGGGGGTGCGGCCGATGGGGCTCTGGTCGATGTTGATGACCTTATCCAAATACTCCTCACCCTCGATCCGGTCGTGCTTGCCCGCCCGGGTCTTGGTGCGGTTCAGGTCGGCCCCCAGCTTTTTAAAGAGGATCTCGTTGACCAGGGAGGACTTGCCGCTGCCGGACACGCCGGTGACACAGGTGAAGGTACCCAGGGGGAAGGTCACGTCGATGTGGCGCAGGTTGTGCTCCGCGGCGCCCACCACCTTCAGGTACTTTCCGTTGCCCTTCCGGCGCTCCTTAGGCACGGGGATCTTTCTTCGTCCGGTAAGGTAGTCGGCGGTGAGGGAATTTTCACAGGCCATGACCTCCTCCGGAGTGCCGCAGGCCACCACCTCGCCTCCGTGGACGCCCGCTCCGGGGCCGATGTCCACAATATAGTCCGCCGCGCGCATGGTGTCCTCGTCGTGCTCCACCACCAGCAGGGTGTTGCCCAGGTCCCGCAGGTCCTTCATGGTCTTCAGCAGCATGTCGTTGTCCCGCTGGTGAAGGCCGATGGAGGGCTCGTCCAGAATATAGAGCACTCCCATCAGGGAGGAGCCGATCTGGGTGGCCAGACGGATGCGCTGGCTCTCTCCGCCGGACAGGGACCCCGCCTCCCGGCTGAGAGTCAGGTACTGAAGGCCCACCGAACGCAGGAATCCCAGGCGGTTTTTGATCTCCTTCAAAATCCGCTCGGCAATCATGGTCTGGGTGGGATTGAGCTCCAGCTGGTCAATAAACGCCAGTGCCTCGTCCACACTCTTGCGGCAGTAGGTGTCGATGTCCAGCCCGCCCACGGTGACGGCCAGGGACTCCTTCTTCAGGCGCTTGCCCTGACAGGTGGGGCAGGGGCACTGGGACATACACTCCTCCAGCTCCCGCTTCATGGCGTCGGACTGAGTCTCCCGGTAGCGCCGCTCCAGATTGTTGACAATGCCCTCAAAGGGCTGGTACAGGGTACCCTGGCCCCGGGGCTGGTCATAGTGGAGGGTGAGCTTTTCCCCATTGGTGCCGTACAAAATCACGTCCAGCACCTCTTTGGGCAGATCCTTGATGGGGGTGTTCAGCTTGAATTTATACTTCTTGGCCAGGGCGTCAAAGTACATCCGGGAGATGCCGTCGGACTTGATGTTGTTCCAGCCCGAGGCGGTGATGGCTCCCTCCACAATGGACAGGTCCTTGTTGGGGATAATCATGTCCGGGTCAATCTTCATCTGGGAGCCCAGGCCCATACAGGTGGGACAGGCGCCGAAGGGGTTATTAAAGGAGAACATCCGGGGGGACAGCTCCTCAATGGACACGCCGCAGTCCTCGCAGGCGTAGTTCTGGGAGAAGAGAATGTCCCGGTCCTCCCCCACGATGTTGATGACCACCAGGCCGCCGGCCAGGTTGGAGGCCACCTCCACACTGTCAGTGAGGCGGCGGTTGATGTCCTCCCGGATGACCAGGCGGTCCACCACGATCTCGATGTCGTGCTTTTTGTTCTTCTCCAGCTTGATCTCCTCGCTGAGATCATAGGCGATGCCGTCCACCCGGCAGCGGACATAGCCGGACTTCCGGGCGTCCTCAAAGATCTTGGCGTGTTCGCCCTTCTTTCCCCGGATCACCGGAGCCATCACCTGGATGCGGGTAGCCTCGGGCAGGGCCAGGACCTGGTCGATGATCTGGTCGATGGTCTGCTGCTTGATCTCCTTGCCGCAGATGGGACAGTGGGGTGTGCCCACCCGGGCCCACAGCAGACGGAGATAGTCGTAAATCTCCGTCACGGTGCCCACGGTAGAACGGGGGTTTTTGCTGGTGGTCTTCTGGTCGATGGAGATGGCGGGAGAAAGGCCGTCAATATAGTCCACATCGGGCTTCTCCATCTGGCCCAGGAACATCCGGGCATAGGAGGAGAGCGACTCCACATACCGCCGCTGGCCCTCGGCATAGATGGTATCAAAGGCCAGGGAGGACTTGCCCGATCCGGACAGTCCGGTGAGCACCACCAGTTTATCCCGGGGAATGGCCACATCAATATTTTTCAGGTTGTTCACCCGGGCGCCTTTTACATAAATGTGACTGTGCATTGGGCTTTCTCCTTCTCAGACGGTCAAATCCGCGGTGGACGCTCCCACCAGGGTGATGAGGTCAGCGGGAGCCAGCTCCACCTGGTAGCCGATCTTCCCTGCGGAAACGGTGATGGTGTCGATGATCTCCGCCGTCTCGTGGAAGACGGTGGGATACTGCTTCTTCATGCCCACCGGGGAACAGCCCCCGTGAACATAGCCGGTGAGGGGGAGCAGCTCCTTCTGGTGGAGCATGGCAATGGACTTCTCCCCCACCGCCTTTGCCGCCTTCTTCAGGTCCAGGCTGTCCCCCACGGGGATGTCAAAGACATAGAGGGCATTGGAGGCCCCCCGGGCCACCAGAGTTTTGAACACGCACTCCGGGTCCTGGCCCATAGACCGGGCCACGGTCACGCCGTCCACGGCCACGCCCTCCTCATGGGGGTAGGTGTGAGGGGTATAGGCGATCCCCTTCTGCTCCAGAATACGCATAACATTGGTTTTTTCATCTTTTTGCTTGGCCATAGGTTTACTTGCCTCTTAACTCGATAATCTGATCTCGCAGCGCGGCTGCCAGCTCGAATTCCAGCATCTTTGCCGCCGCCCCACGAGCCCTGCTCGCGGGGGGCCCCTCTTCTTTTCCTCCTCGGCGGAAGTAAATTCCGCCTGCGGCAAATGTTTGGCTCCGCCAAACTATTTGTACGCGCCTCCCGGCGCGCCCGCGCTGTGCGCGGGTCAAAGAGGCGGCCTTTATTGTCCTCTCAACTCGATAATCTGATCTCGCAACGCGGCCGCCAGCTCGAATTCCAGCATCTTGGCCGCCTCTTTCATTTCCTTCTCCAGCTTGGCGATGCGCTCGGCCTTCTGCTGCTTGGTCAGGCTCTTCACCTCGCCCTTCCGCTCCGCCTCGCTGCCCTCGGACACGCCGATCTCCAGCAGGTCCCGCACGGACTTAATGACCGTCTTGGGCACAATGCCGTGGGCCTTGTTGAAGGCGTCCTGCTTCTCCCGGCGGCGCTCCGTCTCGTCCATGGCCCGTCGCATGGAGGGGGTGATGGTATCGGCATACATGATAACCATACCCTCGGCATTTCGGGCCGCACGGCCGATGGTCTGGATGAGGGAGGTCTCGCTGCGCAGGAAGCCCTCCTTATCCGCGTCCAGAATGGCCACCAAACTGACCTCGGGCAGGTCCAGGCCCTCCCGGAGGAGGTTGATGCCCACCAGCACATGGAAGGTACCCAGACGCAGGTCCCGGATGATCTCCATGCGCTCCATGGTGTCCACATCGTGGTGCATATACCGCACCTTGATCCCAGCCCCCTGGAGGTAGGTGGTGAGGTCCTCCGCCATACGCTTGGTGAGGGTGGTAACCAGCACCCGCTCGTTCCGGGCGGTGCGGGCGTTGATTTCGCCAATGAGGTCGTCGATCTGCCCTTCCACCGGCCGCACCTCGATTTTGGGGTCCAGCAGGCCCGTGGGCCGGATGACCTGCTCCACGATCTGTCCCGAGCGGCTGCGCTCATACTCTCCCGGCGTGGCGGAAACATAGACCACCTGATTGAGGCGCTTTTCAAACTCCTCAAACTTCAGCGGCCGGTTGTCGTAGGCGCAGGGCAGGCGGAAGCCGTAGTCCACCAGGGTGGTCTTCCGGGCCCGGTCGCCGTTGTACATGGCCCGCACCTGGGGCAGGGTCACGTGGCTCTCGTCAATAAACAGGACAAAGTCCTTGGGGAAATAGTCCAGCAGGGTGTGGGGCGGGGAACCCACCGGCCGCCCCTCGATGACCCGGGAGTAGTTCTCAATGCCCGAGCAATAGCCCAGCTCCTGCATCATCTCCACGTCATACATGGTGCGCTGCTTGATCCGCTGGGCCTCGATCAGTTTATTTTCCTTCTCAAAGAAGGCCACCCGCTCCTCCAGTTCCTTATAGATCTCCTGGATGGCGGCGTCCATCTTCTCTTTGGGGGTTACATAG
>DBFWXD010000027.1:0-4688 GCA_048215895.1 Eubacteriales bacterium | reverse complement strand
TACCTATGGCTTCCCCATTGACCTGACCCTGGAGATGGTGGAAGAGCAGGGCATGAAGCTGGATGAGGAGGAGTTCCACAAGCAGATAGATGAGCAGCGCCAGCGTGCCCGTAAGGCTCGGGAGGCCCTGGGCGACCTGGGCTGGGCCGGCGTGGAGTTCGGCAAGGATGTGCCCGAGACCGAGTTTGTGGGCTACGAGAACACCGCCATTGATGGGGCCAAGGTAGTCGCCCTGGTGGTAGAGAATGAGCAGGCCGAGGAGCTCATGCCCGGTGTCGAGGGCATTGTGGTGCTGGACAAGACCCCCTTCTATGCGGAAATGGGCGGCCAGGTGGCTGACCACGGCACTATCTCTGCCGACGGCGTCTGCTTCCAGGTGACCGACGTGCAGAAGAACAAGGGTGGCAAGTACATGCACTACGGCAAGGTGTCCGAGGGCGTGCTGAAGGTGGGCGACACCGTCTCTGCCGCCATTGATGTGAAGCGCCGCAAGGCCGTTATGCGTGCCCACTCCGCCACCCACCTGCTGGACAAGGCCCTTCGTACCGTGCTGGGCGACCATGTCCATCAGGCCGGTTCTCTGGTGGAGGAGGACCGCCTGCGCTTCGACTTCACCCATTTCTCCGCCATGACGGCCGAGGAGCTGGCCAAGGTGTCCGCCATGGTCAACGAGGCAGTCCTGGAGGGCTACGAGATCCACACCGATGTGCTGCCCATTGAGGAGGCTAAGAAGCGGGGCGCCATTGCCCTGTTCGGTGAGAAGTACGGCGACACCGTCCGCGTGGTCGACATGGGTGAGGGCTACTCCGTGGAGTTCTGCGGCGGCACGCACCTGGACAACACCGCCAAGGTGGGCGTGTTCCACATCTCCAGCGAGTTCTCTGTGGCCAGCGGCGTGCGCCGGATCGAGGCCACTACCGGCCGCGCCTCCCTGGAGGTTATGAACCGCAACCAGGAGATGCTCTTCCAGGCTGCCGCTGCCATTAAGGCCAAGCCCGGTGAGCTGCGCGAGAAGGCGGAAGTCCTGATGGGCGAGGTGAAGGAGCTGCGTCAGGCCGTGGAGAAGTTCAAGACCCGGGAGGCCATGGGCCAGGCCGAGCGCTATCTGTTCGGCGCCCACGAGGTGGGCGGCCTGAAGGTCCTCACCGCCACCGTTGCTGAGGCGGATGCCGGCAAGCTGCGCAGCATGGGCGACTTCCTGAAGGATAAGGAGCCCAATGTTGTGGCGGTTCTGGCCTCTGTGGCCGGAGGGAAGATCACCTTCCTGGCGGTCTGCGGTAAGGAGGCCATTGCCAAGGGCGTGAAGGCCGGCGATATCATCAAGCAGGTCTCCGCCATCGCCGGTGGTTCCGGCGGCGGCAAGCCCGACTCCGCCATGGGCGGCGGCAAGGATCCTCTGATGGTGGATAACGCGCTGGCTATGGTGGACAACGTAGTGTCCATGAAGCTGGGGTTGTAAGCCGCCCAGCGAGCGAGAGCGAGCCGCGCCGCAAGGCGTGTAAAAAATCCCCGCTGCATTGCAGCGGGGATTTTTGCGCAGGGCGAATTCAGTTCGCCCGAGCATTTCAAAAGAGAGGGAACCCGTTCCGGCAAAAGCCGGAATGGGAACGGCGGCAAGGATACTCTGATGGTGGATAACGCGCTGGCCATGGTGGACGGACCCCAGCCGCAGCCCAGCACAGCGGGTGCGGTTGGGAGAGGAGGAGCAAGGAAGCGCACGGAGCTTTTGCCGACAGGCGAAAGCGGAGGAAGCGGACTTTGTGACGACGAGAAGCTGGGCCTGTAAGCCGCCCAGCGAGCGAGAGCGAGCCGCGCTGTAAAGTGTGTAAAAAACCCCCGCTGCATTGCAGCGGGGGTTTTATTATGCCTCGATCATAGCCAGCAGCTCCTGGGGGGTGCAGTCATCCACAGAATACCGCCCCATCAGCCGCAGACTGCTGGGATCATTGCGCCGCAGAATCGCCGGTTCTGCCCGGGTGGTCACGGTGACGGAAAAACCCAGATCGGCACTGATGGTCTCGCTGTCCTGGGTGTACAGCCCATAGGGATAGGCCAACACCTGCACGGACGATCCAGTTTTTTGACGCAGAGTGTCCCGCGCCAGCTGGAGATCCTGCTCCAGTACCTGCCGGTAGGCTTCGGCGGATTCGCCCTTCTTGGGCAGCACTCCCTCCCGGCCGCCGTCCGGCTCCAGGGGGCGGTACTGGTGGAGGTCATAGGTGTGGCTCTGAATGGACATGACGCCGGAGTCAATCATCTCGTTGGCCTGCCCGTATGTAAAATGGGGAATGGTGGGAACTCCAGTGTCCTTATAGGTGTCCTTGCCCACGGAACTGCCCACCACAAAGATTGTGCCCACCATCCCGCGCTGCTGAAGGGCAGGCCAGGCGATTTTATAGTTGCTGAGGTAGCCATCGTCAAATGTGATCACGATAGGCTTTTCGGGCAGAGTGAAGCCGTATTTTACATAGCCGATGAGCTGCGGAAAGGTGACGGTCTGGTACCCAGCCTGCTGGAGGGCGTCCAGGTGGGACAAAAATACCCTCCGGGCAATGGTGCTGTCTCCTTTCCCAGAGTCCTGAATGTCGTGATAGAGGAGAATGGGGACGGAAACCTGTTCTGGGACGTTACTGGCATAAACGGCGGAAATGCTTATTGCGGCAAGCAGAATGAGAAGAACCAGCCATTGACAGTGTTTTTTGATGTGCATAACTTGTCCTCCGATGCTATTTTATGAGAGAGGCAGAAGGGAGTCTATATCAAACACAAAGATAAGAGGAGAAGTGTTGAAAATACGTGCGGAAAACACAGAAAAATATTATACCATAAATGAGATAAAAAATGTTCCAGTTTGGCCAACATTTTGCCTCACCGAATTGTGTATTGAGCAGAGAGGCAAGAAAGGAGGTGTCCCGGATGGGAATGGTTCATACCGGGGAGGAAGTGGCCGCCCTCTACCGAAAGCATGTAGGTATGGTCTATCAGATCTGCCTTATGCTGATGAAAAATGTACCGGACGCGGAAGATGCCACCCAAACTGTCTTTCGCAAGGTGATGGAGTATGACAAGCCCTTTCGTGATCCGGAGCATGAAAAGGCCTGGCTGATCGTCACCGCCCGAAACGAGTGTAAAAATCAGCTCAGACACTGGTGGAGGAAAAACCGGGCAAGTGAAGAGACGCTGCAAAACCTGACCTGGGAGCAGCCGGAAGACGGGGAGCTGTGGGAGTATATTCTCTCCTTGCCGGAAAAGTACCGGATGGTACTCTATCTTCACTATTACCAGGGCTATACCGCCCTGGAGACAGCGGAGATCTTGGGGAAAAACCCCTCTACCGTCCGAACCTGGCTGGTTCAGGCCAGATGGAAGCTGAAAGAGATTTTGGAGGTGGAAGAGTATGGACAAATGTGAATGGAAGCGGGTGTTTGACCAGGTAAAACCCACCCCGGAGCAGGAACAGGCTATGCTGGACCGCCTCCTGCAAGAACAAAAGGAGGTTAAACCAGTGAGTCGCAGGAAAAAGATTACCGTCGTGTTGGTGGCTGCCGCGCTGCTGCTGATGGCCTGTGCCTTTACCGTGATGGCCGGCTTGGATCAGCGGATTTTAGAGTATTTCAAAGGGGAACCGGAGGACGCTTATCTGATGACAGAGGGCATTGTGCCGGTGGAACAGAGCCATACCTATGAAAATGGCTGGACGGTGAAGATTGAACAGGTACTGATGGACCGCAATTCCATTGCCGCCCTGGTAGAACTGACTGCACCAGATGGAGTGATCCCAGATCCTGATTACCGCGTATTCGATATGGCGCCCGAAATCACCACCGTCCAGGGGGAAAAACTGGTGCTGGGTGGTGTACCCAGAGGGATTCCGCTGGAGGACCCAGACCTGGAGGATAATCAAGCTTTGGTTTTGTGGAGCTTTGATACTCTGCTGGGAGTAGAGGAGATGTGGGGTGGGAGCTTTCGCCTGACACCCCGACAGTTCTTCTGGAGTACGCAGGAGGGTCCGGCACAGTTTTCGGATGAATGGAGCTGTACTGGGACGCTGCCCACAGAAGATTCCGGGCTTCTCTATCAACTGGACGAGCCCTTCTCCCTGGAGGGGACAGCGCTTGTGCTGAAAAGTGTATACGTTTCTCCCATCCGGTTTGTGTTCACCCTGGAGTCATGTGATCCTACCATGGATGCCCTGCATGAAGGGCGGGGGAGCGTGTCTTTGACACTGGAAGATGGCAGTGTCGTCAAGATGGAGGAAGGATTCTATTCGGCGTCTGCGGATCAGACCGGGGCGACGGATGACTGCCGTGTTCTATTCCAGCCTGAGAAGCTAATCAATCCGCAAGCGGTACGTTCGGTGACGATGTATGGCCAGACCTTCTCTCTGGAAGGCCTTGACCCGGCAGACTAAAAAAATCTTGCAATCGCAGGAAAAAGGGGTACAATGGTTTTATCAAGTAACAAAGGAGGTACCCCTATGTCCGATTGTCTGTTTTGTAAGATCGCAAACGGCCAGATCCCGTCCAACAAGGTCTATGAGGATGAGACGGTCTATGCTTTTTACGACATCGACCCGCAGGCGCCCACCCACTTTTTGGTGATCCCCAAGACGCACATCGCCTCTGTGGCGGAAATCACCCCGGAAAATGCCACTGTGGTGGCCCACATCTTTGCGGTCATCTCCAAGG
>DBFWXD010000269.1:0-3735 GCA_048215895.1 Eubacteriales bacterium | reverse complement strand
GGCTGGAAATTGACTGGAATCACCGCTACACCTATGCAGAGCTAGAGGGGCAGTTGGCTGCACTGGCCAAGGAATACCCCAAATTCTCTGAGCTTTACTCCATCGGCACCTCCTGGCAGGAACGGGATATGTGGTGCATTGAGATTTCCAATGAGGCCGTCAACAAGGAAAGCAAGACGGGCATTGGCGTATTTGCCAACATCCACGGCGGCGAGCGTGAGAGCGCTTCCTCCGCTATGTATATGGCCTGGTGGCTGCTGCTCAACTCCGAAGATCCCTACGTGCAGGGATTGCTGGACCGCTATGTAATCTATGTGGTCCCCGTCATCAACCCGGACGGCTATGAGCAGTCCTTTATCAACAACAACCGTCCCAACCTGCGTCCCATGGACTGGAACGGCAACGGCATCCCCTTCAGCGATCCCTACACCGATATTGACGGGGACGGCTACATCGCCACCCTCTACCGGGGCAAAGCCAGCGACACTCCCTCCACCTCCATGGCCAAGTTCGGCACGGAGAGCCCCGACTGGGATAAGAACGGTATCCTGGGCGACGATCCCCGCACCAGCGGCATCGATATGAACCGCACCTTCAACTATCAGTGGAACCGCTTTGATATCGAGACTGAGGATACCCAGGTCATCGGCAACAACTCCTGGAGCTCCGCCGGTCCCGATGCCGCCAGCGAGCCTGAAATTAAGGCCCTGCAGGACTTCCTGTACAAGACTGATATGGACGCGCTGACCTCCCTGCACACCGGAATCCAGTGTGTCCTCTATCCCTGGTGCTACCGCCCCTATGACGCCAACAACCCCAAGGACGCAGAGATCCCCTTCATGAAGGAGACCGCCGCCAAGATGGCCGCTGCGTTCCAGAATTACACCGGGCGCGGCTTCTACACCATGAGCTCCTATGAGGACTACCCCACTTCCTCCGAAATGATCGATTACGCCTACGGTCGGCTGAACATCCACGCCTACACCATCGAGGTTTATAACGGCGGCAAGTCTGAAGACGGCGACATCGCCGACTGCAAGTGGGAGAACACCCTGCCTGAGGCCAAGTGGGTCTTCTACTCCCAGCAGGACATTAAGGACAAGCTGCACCTGGACCCCGCCACTTTGAAGGACAGCTCCGGCAAGCCTCTTGCCGCGGACGAGGGCCTGTGGTTCTACACCAGCTCCACCGCTCAGATGGTAGACAAGGCTCCTGAAAATCAGGACATTATGGTGAAGGGCGCCCGTGACGCCATCCTCACCATGATCGAGAGCGAGCCCCATGGGGACGGCTATCAGCGCCCCTACTATGTCAAATAAGGCGCCGCTTAGGTAACGCACCGAACATCGCATGAAAAAGGCGCCCCCAGCCGGTTGGCTGGGGGCGCCTTCTTTTTACAGTTCAAGCTCCAGAGGGGGGTCCAATACCACAGGGCCTCCAATATAGGCGGCGGTCACCGCTCCGTCTTTTCGTACCGCGGTAGCCCGCACCACACCGGCAGGCTGGATATAATCCCGGGCAAATTCACCCTCGGACAGCCCTTCGCTTTGGGCCACGGCGCAGGCCAGAGAGCCCGAGCCGCAGCTGCCCTCCCAGACCAGGGTATTGGCCGCGGGAACCTTGACCAGCGGGGTCATTTTTCCGCTCTCCGGCTCCAGGAAAATCACACCGTAGGCATCCAGTCCGGCAATGTCCTGGAAGACCGGCTCAACCTGGTCAAAAAAGTCTCGGCTGGGCGTTACATTCTCCACCACAAGGTGGGCAATGCCGCCCAAATGGACCAGCTTTCCCACAGCTCCGCCGGCCTGTACCTCTTTGACCCACAGGGGGAGGGGCATCTCCGACCGGGCGGTGCCCGCCTCCAGGTCTACATCCACGGTGACCGGGTGGTCACATCCGCTGACCTCCACCCGCACCTGCTTGAGGCCGCCGTTCTCCTTGGCCATCAGCATGCCGAAGGCCCGGGTGGCATTGCCGCAGAATTCTCCGCCGGCCATCTCCATCCGGCCCACGCAGCCCTCTTCCGGAGCGCAGAGAAAGCCCACCTGCTCCCCATGGAGCTCCTTAATTTCCATCAGCTGCCCCGCCAGAGCCGCACGCTGGGCTTTGGGGACGGGGTCCAGGACAAACAAGGTAATGTTTCCCGCCGGGTTTGCCCGCAAAATGCTTACCTTCATATTGTTTCTCCTCCGATAAAAATAGAAACCCCCCAGAGGAGAGGGGCCAGGGTCCCTCCCCTCCGGGGGCATGTTAGGTTTCTGATTACTGGAAGTCAGGCATATACTCCTTGACGATCTCCAGCAGCTCGCCGCTGCGGACCATCTTCTCCACCTCGGCGATGTCGGGCCAGATCTCGCGGTCCAGCTCGAAGAAGGCGACCTTCTCACGCACGTGCTTGTACAGAGCCTCATGCAGGGGGGTGATGCCCTGGCCATGAGTGTTCAGGCGACGGCGGATGTCGATAGCCTGGCAGGCAGTCAGCAGCTCCAGGGCCAGAACAGACAGGGTGTTCTGGACAATCATGCCGGCCTTACGGCCCGCGGTGGTACCCATGGACACGATGTCCTCCTGGTTGGCGGAGGAGGGGATGGAGTCCACGGAAGCGGGGTGAGCGTACACCTTGTTCTCAGACACCATGGAAGCGGCGGCATACTGCACGATCATGTAGCCGGAGTTCACACCGCCCTCGGTGGTGAGGAAGGGGGTCAGGCCGTTGGACAGAGCGGCGTTGACCATACGCTCGGTGCGGCGCTCGGAAGCGTCGGCAATCTCAGAGCAGGCAATACCCAGGGTATCGAAGGGGATGGCCATGGGCTCGCCGTGGAAGTTACCGCCGGAGATAACAGCCTCGTCCTCCAGGAACATCAGGGGGTTATCGGTCACGGCGTTGAGCTCGATCTCCACCTTGTCCAGGACGTAGTCCAGAGCGTCACGGACCGCGCCGTGCAGCTGAGGAATGCAGCGCAGAGCGTAGGCGTCCTGCACGCGGTCGTTCTGGCAGTTGTCCAGAATCTCGGAGCCCTCCAGCAGCATCTTCATGTTCTTGGCAACCAGCATCTGACCCTTCTGGCCACGGACAGCGTGGATACGGGGGTCAAAAGCGTTGCGCAGACCGGTCAGGCCCTCGAAGGCCAGGGAGCCGATCACGTCGCCCAGCTGAGCGGCGCAGATGGTGTCATACAGAGCCAGGGAGCCCACGGAGGTCATGGCGCAGGTACCGTTGGTCAGGCCCAGGCCCTCCTTGCTCACCAGGGTGTCCAGGGTCTTGATGCCGGCCTTGGCCATAGCCTCGGCACCGGTCATCTTCTCGCCCTTGTACATGGCCATGCCCTTGCCCAGCAGAGGCAGAGACATGTGAGCCAGAGGAGCCAGGTCGCCGGAGGAACCCAGGGAGCCCTTCTGAGGCACCACGGGGTGGACGCCCTTGTTCAGCATCTCAATCATCATCTGAACCAGGATGGGCCGCACACCGGACACGCCCACACACAGGGCGTTGGCCCGCAGCAGCAACATGCCGCGCACCACTTCCTCGGCGTAGGGCTCGCCAGTGGCGGTGCAGTGACTGAGGATCAGGTTAGTGGACAGCTGATTGCTCATCTCCTTGCTGACGGCCACGCGCTGGAAATCACCAAAACCGGTGGTGATACCATAGGCAACACGGCCCTCCTCGGCGATCTTCTCAGCCAGGGCGCGGGACTTCTTCATGGCCTCCAGAGCGGAATCGGCCAGCTCGAC
>DBFWXD010000268.1:0-6262 GCA_048215895.1 Eubacteriales bacterium | reverse complement strand
GTGGTAGCTATGAGCCGTGTTGTCAACCGACTTGCAAATATGAATAAGACCACCCGGTCCAGCGTATTTACCTATGCCCTGGTGGTGGGCGCCTTTGTGATCCTCCAGCTGCTGCGGATGACCACGGGGCTGGGCTCGGTGCTGGAGGGGCAGCTGATCCCCATCTGCGCCTATGTGACCATGGCCCTGGCCCTGAACCTGGTGGTGGGCGTGTCCGGAGAGCTGTCCCTGGGTCACGCGGGCTTTATGAGCATTGGAGCGTTCCTGGGCTGTGCCGCCGCCAACGGGCTGGCGGAGCTGATCCCCTTCACGCCGGTGCGCCTGGGCGTGGCCATGGTGATCGGCGCCGCCCTGGCCGGCTTCTTCGGGTTCCTCATCGGCATCCCAGTGCTGCGCCTCAACGGCGACTATCTGGCCATCGTGACCCTGGCCTTTGGCGAGATCATCAAAAGCGTGCTCACCAACACTTACCTGGCTGTGGACAAAAAGGGGCTGCACTTCAGCTTCCTCACCGATAAGAACGCCCTGGAGGAGGGCGGCCTTCAGCTGATCCGCGGCCCCATGGGCGTGATGAACACCCAGCGCATCTCCACCTTCACCGTAGGCTTTGTGCTGGTGGTGATCACCCTGGTGGTCATCTTCAACCTGGTCAACAGCCGCACCGGACGGGCCATCATGGCCGCCCGGGATAACCGCATCGCAGCCGAGAGCGTGGGCATCAGCGTCACCAAGTACAAGATGATCGCCTTTGTCACCTCCGCCGCTCTGGCGGGCGCGGCCGGCACGCTGTACGGCTGCAGCCAGACCACCTTCGTGGCCACCAAGTTCGACTTCAACACCTCCATCCTCATCCTGGTGTTTGTGGTTCTGGGCGGCCTGGGCAACATGTGGGGTTCGGTGATTGCCGCCGCTGCCCTGACTATCCTGCCCGAGGCCCTGCGTGAATTCGCTGACTACCGTATGCTGGTGTATGCCATCGTGCTGATCCTGGTCATGCTGGCCACCAACAACCCCACGCTCTGGAACTGGTACGCCCGCTTCCAGAGAAAAAAGGCAGAGGAAAAGGGAGGCGCTGAGCAATGAGCAAATTTCAAAAAGAGCCGGTGAAGCTGGTGCCGGTGCCCAGCACCAACAAGATTCCCGAGCGTGACATTGATAAAAGCCCCATTCTGGAGTGCCGCCACCTGGGCATTGACTTCGGCGGTCTGGCGGCAGTAAAGGACTTCAACATGGCCATCGGCCGCACCGAGATCGCCGGTCTGATCGGCCCCAACGGCGCGGGCAAGACCACCGTATTTAACCTTTTGACCAAGGTCTATCAGCCCACCCGGGGCACCATCCTTCTGGACGGCATGGACACCAACAACATGAACACCGTCCAGGTGAACAAGGCAGGCATCGCCCGTACCTTCCAGAACATCCGCCTGTTCAACAACCTCACCGTGGAGGACAACGTAAAGCTGGGCCTTCACAACCACATTAACTGCGGCATGTGGAGCGGTATCTTCCGTCTGCCCAAGTACTGGAGCTCGGAGAAGAAGGCCCACGAAGAGGCCATGGAGCTGCTGTCCATCTTTGATATGGGCTACCTGGCCAAGTTCAAGGCCAGCTCCCTGCCCTACGGTGCTCAGCGCCGGCTGGAGATTGTCCGCGCTCTGGCCACTAAGCCCAGCCTGCTGCTTCTGGACGAGCCGGCCGCGGGCATGAACCCCTCGGAAACCGCGGAGCTCATGGAGACCATCGTAAAGATCCGTGACACCTTCAACATCGCCATTTTGCTCATTGAGCACGACATGAGCCTGGTCATGGGCATCTGCGAGGGCATCGCGGTGCTGAACTTCGGCCAGATCATTGCCAAGGGCACCCCCGACGAAATCAAGAACAACCCGGTGGTCATCGAGGCCTACCTGGGCAAGCAGAAGGAGGCGTAAGGACGTGGAAAACGCACTGCTCAATGTGGAGAATATCAACGTCTATTACGGCGCCATCCACGCCATCAAGGACGTGTCCTTCCATGTAAACCAGGGTGAGATCGTCACCCTTATCGGCGCCAACGGCGCAGGCAAGACCACCACCCTTCAGACCATCTCCGGCCTGCTTCGTTCCAAGACCGGCCGGATCACCTTCGAGGGCCAGGAGATCCAGCACATCAGCCCCGACAAGCTGGTCTCCCACGGCCTGGCCCAGGTGCCCGAAGGGCGCCGGGTATTCCTCCAGATGTCTGTGGAGGAGAACCTGGAGATGGGTGCTTACACCCAGCCCCCCGCAGGGATTCCCCAGGACCTGGAGATGGTCTACGGCCTCTTCCCCCGTCTGAAGGAACGGCGCAAGCAAATTGCCGGTACGCTCTCCGGCGGTGAACAGCAGATGCTGGCCATGGGCCGGGCGCTTATGTCCCACCCCAAGCTGCTGATGCTGGACGAGCCCTCCATGGGCCTGGCCCCCATTCTGGTGGAGCAGATCTTTGAGATCATTCGGGACCTGAACCACAACGGCTCCACCATCCTGCTGGTGGAGCAGAACGCCCAGATGGCCCTGTCAGTAGCCCACCGGGGCTATGTGCTGGAGACGGGCAACGTGGTTACCACCGGTACCGGGGAAGAGCTCATCCGCAGCCCCGAGATCAAGCGCGCCTACCTGGGCGGCTGATCCAAACCCAACAAAACAAGCGCCGCCGGAAGCAATGCTTCCGGCGGCGTTTTGCTATGTTCCGAGGAAGTTCTCCCCGTTCTTGTTTTACTCCTGCTCCTCTTCCCGGAGGGTGTTGATGATCCGGGGCAGAAGCTGCTTCTTGCGGCTGACCACTCCGGGCAGGACGGCCATCCCGTCCTTCACCTCCACTTGGAAGGCCCGGGACACCAGGGATTCCGCTCCCTTACCGGCCATGAGCAGTTCGGTGCTGGAGCCCCGCACATCGGTGAACATGTAGAAGATGTAGTCCAGGCCCTGCTTCTCCAGGGCCACGGGCAGATAGGGGGCCAGAAGGGCCTGGCTGGCCTTCCGGTTGCGCTCCACCATGTAACTGCCCTGGCCCACGCCGAAGCGGACGGCGCCGCTGTCAAAGATCTTATAGTCGGTGTTGAAGATCTCCTCGGCGGTCTTGCCGCTCACATCTCCGCCGTGCTCAAACATGGCGTCGGCATAGGCCTCCAGATCCACCCCGGCCAACTCCGCCAGCTTCCGGGCGGTGCGCTCGTCCACGGCGGTACAGGTGGGGCTGCGGAACATCAGGGTGTCGGACAAAATGGCAGAGAGCATAAGTCCCGCGGTGGTCTTGTCGATCTCTACTCCGTTCTCCTCATACATCTGGTAGATGATGGTGGAGGTACAGCCCACGGGCACGTTGCGGAAGTACACCGGCCCGTCGGTCTCCATGGAGCCAATGCGGTGGTGGTCGATGATCTCCAGAATCTCCGCCTGTTCGATGCCCTCCACTGCCTGATTCTTCTCGTTGTGGTCCACCAGGATGAGCTGCTTTTTGTGCAGACCCATCATGTTCCGGCGGGAGACCACGCCCACATACCGGCCCTCGTCGTCCAGCACGGGGAAATAGCGGTAGCGCACGGAGGTCATCACCTTGGTGGCCGCTTCCACCGAGCTGTTGAGGCCGAAGGTAAGCAGGTCCTTCTCGGTCATATAGTGGCGGATGGGGGCCGCCTGGCTGATCATCTGGCCGGCCACATAGGTGCTCTTGGGGGTGCCGATCATAATGCAGCCCTGCTCTTCGGCCAGCATCCGGATGGTGCGGGACACCTTGCTGTCGGCGCACACCACCACGCACCCGGCTCCCATCTCGATGGCGGCCAGCTGGCTCTCGCTGCGGTTGGCCACGATGACAATGTCACCGGGAGAGATGGACTTCTCGATCTGCTCGGCACTGCCCGAACCGATGATGATCCGGCCGGTCACTCGTTTGCCCTCGATGTCGCCCACCAGGACAGTGCCCTCCAGGATGTCCAGGATGTTCTGATAGCTGGTCTCCGCCTTCTCCAGAATGTGGGTGTCCAGGCCGTCCATATTGGCCGTGGCCACATCCTTAACGGTGATGACGCCCTTGAGCTTCTGCTCCTCGTCCACAACACAAAGGGTGTCGATCTGCTGGTCACGCATGATCATCCAGGCCCGGCGCAGGCTGGTCTCCCCGTCCACGCCCTCCATGGTCCGGATATCCACATCCCGAATCTGGGGGCTCACATCCGTATAGAGCTGGGGGGAGGGGACCTGGAAATAGTCCAGGACGAACTCCGTCTCCCGGTTCAAAAGACCCGCCCGGCAGGGTTTGCAGGGGTGCTCCGGGTCCAGAATGTTCTTCAGGCGGCTGTACGCGATGGCGGAACAGATGGAATCCGTGTCCGGGTTGCGGTGCCCGATGACTTTAATGGCGCGGAAATTTTCTTGACTGTTCATAGGCTGCCTCGTCTCTCCCCCAGAATAGGGGGAATAAATTTTCTTTTATTGTACCACATTTTGGTGATTTTGTATGGAAAAAAGTACTCGTTTTTCTGTGTTATCTTGCCATTTATCAAAAAATCGTCCCGCCGGATGGGCGGGACGATGTGATTTATCTCTTCTTGCTGAAAATCCGCTCCAGGATGTCCCAGTCGTCATCGCTGACGGGGGACTTCTCCTGCACAGGGGCAGCAGCGGGAGCCTGCTCCTGGGCGGCCACCGGCGCGGCGGCCGGAGCAGCAGCCTGGGCCGGAGCCTCAGCCTGGGCGGGCGCGGCGGCAGGGGCAGCCGCAGCAGCGGCCTCCTTGGCGGCCTCATCAAAGCCGGTGGCAATGACGGTCACGCGGATCTCGTCCTCCAGGCTCTCGTCGAAGGCGGCACCGAAGATGATGTTGGCCTCGGGATGGGCGGCCTCCTGTACCAGGTTGGCGGCCGTTTCCACTTCCTCCAGGCCGATGTCCATGGAGCCGGTGACGTTGATCAGAACGCCCTTTGCCCCGTTGATGGAGGTCTCCAGCAGGGGGCTGGAAATGGCCATCTTGGCGGCCTCCTCGGCCTTGTTCTTGCCCGCGGCCCGGCCAACACCCATGTGGGCCCGGCCAGCGTCCTTCATGACGGCAGACACGTCGGCAAAGTCCAGGTTGATGAAGCCGGTGTTCTTGATGAGGTCGGAGATGGACTGGACGGCCTGCTGCAGCACGTCGTCGGCAATCTCAAAGGCGTTGACCATGGTAATCTTCTGGTCGGTGGCCAGCTTCAGCCGCTCGTTGGGGATGATGACCAGAGAGTCCACCTTGTTGCGCAGCTCCGCAATGCCGCCCTCGGCCTGCTTCATCCGGCGCATGCCCTCAAAACGGAAGGGCTTGGTAACCACGCCTACGGTCAGCACGCCCAGCTCCTTGGCAATGTCGGCCACAATGGGAGCCGCACCGGTGCCGGTGCCGCCGCCCATACCGGCGGTGATGAAGACCATATCGGCCTCCTCCAGCGCCTTGGAGATCTGAGTGCGGTTCTCCTCGGCGGACTTGCGGCCCACCTCAGGGTCAGAACCGGCGCCCTGACCGTTAGTCAGCTTCTCGCCGATCTGAATTTTCTGGGTCGCGGCGGAGACGGTCAGCGCCTGCTTATCCGTATTGACGGCGATGAACTCCACGCCCTTGGTACCGGTGCGCACCATGCGGTTGACCACGTTGTTGCCGCCGCCGCCTACGCCGATTACCTTGATATTGACTACGTTATCCGGTCCCATATCCAACCCGAACGCCATATTTCGTTCCTCCTATGTCCTATGTAAAGTGGGGTTGGCCCCGCATCAAGGTATTGTGTGGGCGCCCCGAAGAAAATCAAGATTTAGTTAATCCATTGTATCGCGGTTTCCAGCGTTGGTCAAGAGGAAATCAGCGATCCTTCCAAACTTTCCGCGATTTTTTCGCCCCTGTTTCCCCAGGTTTTGACAGGGAACTTCACCCTTGGCTCAGTCGGGAGAAAAGACGACCTGATAGTCCTCCTGGGTCAGGTCCATGGTGCCGCTCACCTGTGGGCCGTGCTTTTGTTCCAGGTCCTCCCGCACGGTGGAAATTACCTGAAGCTCATAGGCAAAATCCGCGTTCAGCTCCATCTTTACCGTGAAGCGGTCCAGGTAGCGCAGCTCCATCTGGGTGGATCCCAGGGCGATGGAGGAAAAGTCCTGCAGCATCCCCGCCTGCTCCATTTCTCCCAGCAGGGAGAGCAGCGCATCCAGCTTTACCTGCTGGCTCTGGGGCACGGCCAGGGCGGTGCCCGACTGGGGCACCAGGGCGGCAAGGCCGGTCAC
>DBFWXD010000267.1:0-2880 GCA_048215895.1 Eubacteriales bacterium | reverse complement strand
ACCGTCGCAACTATATACGATATGTCCCAGCCGGGCCAGAAGAATATCCTGGCCCAGAAGCTTCCCGTCAAACCAGCCGCGCAGAGCCTGTTCCACCTGGGTTTTCACCTGCTGGCTGTCCCAACCCCCCTTGGCGGCCACCTGAATGGACACATCCACCTGCTGCACCTGGGGGGCGCGCACCTGCACATCCACCGCAATCTCCCGCCGCTGCTCAAAATACTCCTGAAGCTGCTCCAGCAGCTCCTCGTCCGGAACGCCCGCCAATGTAGCGGCCACCACGTCCACCGACCCCACTCCCCGGGGTCTGGGGATGGCCACCGCTGCGGCCACCTGGTCAAAAGACAGGGCACTCTGCTCATAAAAGGCGGCGTTGGCTCCGTTGGGCAGGCGGCGGAAGGTGTCCAGCACCCGCTCCCGCAGGGCCTCATCGTCCTCTCCGTCCGCGCCGCCCACGCAGGGCTGGAGATTGGTGCAGGCGGAGATGCCCATGGGGGCCACCGCCATGGAGACAATCGCTCCCGCGGCTACATTGCCCGCCGCACCGGCCTCCAGGGCCCGGGCAGGTGCCTCCACCGTCAGCTCCCCGGCCGACAGCACCACAGTCTTAGTAGTCTCAAAGCGGATGAGACCCGCCGTCATGCACACCGTCCCCTGGGGAACCTCCCGGTCCGAATCCGACACTTCTCCGGCGGAAAACCGCACCGTCCCCTGGGCGGCCACCGGGGCCTTGCGCTCCAGGCTGCGCAGCTGGGCGTGATAGTCCAGATATTCCCCCTCAGCGCTCTGGGGAAAGGCCTGCCGCACCACCCAGTCGGCCTGGATGTACAGGGAATAAATCTGTGCGGCCAGGGCATACATCCGGGCGGACAGATCGGTGCCCTCCTTGGGCTCCAGCCCGGTGTAGGTTCCAAAGCTGCTCAGAAGCTGCTGATAAATTTCCTCCATGCTCTTCACAATCTCTCTCCTCCCTTACAGGGCTACCTGGCCGGTGAGGGTCTCCCCCTGCCACAGAAGCGTTACCGTCAGAACTCCGCCGTCTCCCTCCTGCCGCAGCTCCACCGCCTGCACGCTCACATCCTCTTCGCCCAGGGCCTCGGCCACATACTGCTTGGCCAGCGCCGGGCGGACGGAAGGCTTTTCCCGACTGAGCTCATAAAGCCTGCTGCCCAGTTTGGGCAAAAAGGGCAGTGCCCCCCGCCGGGCAGTCAGGCGGAACAAGGCCCGGGCCAGAGCTTCCTCTCCGCCCCCCACACACAAAAGCCCGCCGGCTCCGTCAGGAACATAGTCCCCGTTTTTCAACACGCGCTCCATGCCGTTCCCCCTTATCCCACAATTTCCAGCACAATCTGGGTAATGAGCGCCTCCAGCGCCTGGCCATTGATCCGCACCTGTCCGGTCAGCTCCACCTGTCCCTTGGACAGCTGGAGCGCGGAATCCATCCCCTGTAAGCGCACCTCTCCGGGGCCAAGCTCCTCCAGATTCTGCTCCAGGCCCAGAATGCAGGGGTTTTCCCCCTGGCTGCCTGTTTTCAGCACCAGCACCTTGTCGCCCACTGTGGGCCGCCACTGGTAGCCGCCCGGCGCAAACACCGGGAGCCACCGCCGCTCACCGCCCAGGTTGACCCCCGCTGGGTCACCGCCCAGCGTAACGGTCCCCAGCTCTGCGGTGGGCTCCCCTACGGGCTTTTTTCCTCTCTGTTCCGATGTCCACATATGCCCTCACCTCACACGGTAAAATCAGGGTCTGCCAGCTCCAGACGGCTCCAGCAGCCCCCCTCGTCCATGCCCACGCTCACCTGATCGGCCCGGTAGAGCCCGTTGAAGTCCCAGAGACTGCGCTGTACCCGCACCAAGTCCCCCGGCCAGGCACAGAAGGGCTGGGCCACGGTGAGCTCCAGCCGGCGCAGCTGCGAGGCGGATTTATCCAGCTGAAACTGCCCGGAATAGCGCATAGCCTGATAGCTGCTGCGCTCCGGCATGGTGATCACTCGTCTGGCCCGACCGCCTTTGGCAAGAAATTCAGCGTTGCTCACCGTCTCCACCTGGCCGCTCCACCGGTCCCGAACCAGCACCTGGGACAGTACGCCATACCGCCGCTCCCGCCAGCTCAGGGCGGTAATGGGAGCCCCATCGCCCACCAGCCGCTCCTGACTGTCCGACCACCCGGTGAGCACCAACCGCCCCAGCCGGTCAAACCGGGGCGCCACGCCCCCATAGTACCGGGCAAACTCATAGACTACCGACCATTCGCTGCTGCCGGTAGCCACGGAAAACCGGGTTACCGGGGGCAGATTTGCCCCCGGCGCCGTCTGGATTCCATAGGGCGTCACATGATCCCGCAGAATGTCCGCCTGAGTGGCGGAGATATAGTCCTGCCCCAGGGCCTCATTGTCCAGCAGCAGGGCGGCCATGCCCCGTCCGGACACCTCCAGCAGCCGTCCCTGGGCGGAGAGACTGACCTCACACTCATCCACCACCCCGCAGAAGACCTGTTCTCCCTCATGAAAGGCCTCAAAGCGCACCCAATCGCCCGGTTTTGTGGTATTTTCTTCCTCCCAGGTGCAGCGCAGCCAAAAGCTGTCACAGGGTACCCCGGCCGTGTAGTCCAGCCGCCAGGCCATCAGATTGGGCAGCATCCAGCGCACCCCCTGCGTGTCCGTCACATAGCCGGTCAACGCACCCGCACCTCCTCTCCCACCCGGATCAGGTTGGGATTTTTAATCTGGGGATTCAGGGCTACAAGCTCCGCCAGGGACAGGCCATAGCGTCCGGCCAACTCCCACAGCGTGTCCCCCTTCACCACCCGGTGGTAGGCCGCCTCTCCCGCTCCGGGCTCCGTCTGGCTGCCGCCGGCAGAACCGGGAGCCGTGTCCTGACC
>DBFWXD010000266.1:0-7746 GCA_048215895.1 Eubacteriales bacterium | reverse complement strand
TTCAAGCCACAAAAACTAACGGGCTTGCCGTCTGCTTTTAGCAGGCGGCAAGCCCGTTGCTTACTCGACCATGTTTTGCGTTTCAATAAGATCTCGCTTATGGAGATCCTTTCCTTTTGTCCGCAAGCTTTAAATCTTCTCTCTCAGGGAGTCATCAATATCGTGCTGAGGTACTCTGGGCACATCGGCAAAGGCGCTATTTCCGCCTGTCACCTGCTCCAGCTCGTCCAGGTCAAGCTCCTGGGTCTCTTTCTCGTCCAGAGGGAGATTCTTTTCTTCCATGATGGATTCATTCCTTTCTGCAATTAAGCGGATTCTTTGCCCGCTGCATTTTCCAGATAGCGCTGAAGCATCACCGCCACCTGCGCCCGTGTTGCGTTGCTCTGGGGCAAAAGTTCGCCGGTGTCGTTTCCAGCGATAATACCGGCAGACACGGCCCAAGCCATCGCCTGAACCGCCCATTCACTGACGGACGCGCGGTCCGGATAGCCGGACAGGACACTCTCATCGGCCTCGGGGCTTCCCGCAAGGCGCCACAGCATGGTGGCAATCTGCTCACGGGTCACGGCGTGATCCAGATTGGTGCCATCCGACACGCCGTTCTCCACCGCCCACTGGGCGCCGGCCTCATACCACTCCTGGCCGGTTGTGGTATCCACACCATAGCAGCTGGCCAGCACGGTGACGATCATGGCGCGGGTCATAGCGTCGTCGGGGCTGAAGGTGGTGGCGCTGGTACCGCTGAACAGCTCACGGCTGGTTGCGAAGGCCACCGCATCAAAGCCCCAGTAGGAGGAGGGCACATCGGCAAAGTTCTTGCTGTTGTCCACAATCTTGATGGTATTTCCATCAGACAGGGCGGCAACCACACCCTTTTCGGTCACGATACAGGTCCGAATGACCTTTTCGGTTCCGTCCGCTCCCACCAGCACAGCCACGGTGCCGGCGGTCACTCCCTCCACGGGAATCTCCAGCTTGACGGCGGTGTCCGCGGGCAGATCCACGGTGATGGAGGCGGCATCCCTTCTGTCCGGAGTCACAGGAACGGCGGACATGGGGATTGTCACCGTCTCACCGGCAGCCGCGGCCTCCTTTGCCACCGCGTCAGGTACCTTGACCTGGGCGGTAACCTTGCCGTCTTTGCTGGTTTCCACAACGGAAGTAACGCCGTTTTTCGCCTCGGTGGTCACCGTAGTGGACCCGTCCGAATGGGTCACGGTGGTGATGGTAGTGCCATCGGAGGTGGTCACGGTGGTGGTCTTGTCACCAGAGGAGTCGTCATCCTCTCCCGAGTCATCCCCTCCGGAGGGAGGAAGCGGCTGGGATTCGTCCACTACGTGGAGGGTGATGGCCTGGATCTGGTTTCCATAGGGAGACACCGAGCCGTAGATGGTGGTGGTGCCCACATTCAGCGCCTTCAGCGTGGTACCCTCAAACACCGCCACAGAGGTGTCCTGCGTGCC
This sequence comes from Eubacteriales bacterium, assembly GCA_048215895.1. Lineage (GTDB taxonomy): Bacteria > Bacillota > Clostridia > Oscillospirales > Oscillospiraceae > Lawsonibacter. Next base: position 6,283 of record DBFWXD010000266.1, on the reverse strand, counting down.
AAACACCGCCTTCAGCTGATCGTTCAGGCTGGCAGGGGCACAGGTCACGTCAAATTCCATGGTCTCTCCGGCTCTCACGGTGATGGTCTCGGGGAACTCCTCCCCATTCAGCATGAGGGCAAGGGGCTTTCCTGCCATCAGACGGATCTCCTCGCCGTCCGTCAGGTACACATCCTCCTCATCCATTCCCACCGCAATGGCATCCACAAACCCGTACCGGTCAAAAAACTCTGCCTTCACGTTCAGGGCTTCGTCAAAGGTCTTGCTCTCGCCGGGGGCAATGCCCTCCATGGAGATGCTGGCCAGCTCCCGTTCCTCCTCGGAATAGTCCCACGCCAGGCCATAGGGGCCGCTGAAAATCACACGGAACACATCTTCGGCGGTGGACACCGTATTGCCTGTGTTGGTCACTGTGTAGAAGATCCGGTAGCCCTCGTTATCCTGGTAGGCAGTCAGATTGCTGATCTCATATACCGCGTCCTTTGCAAGGGGCTCACTCTCATACTCCGAGACATTCTTCATGCCTCCCTCCTGCGCCACCGCGTAGATGCTCACACCCTCATAGTCCTGGGGAACCGTCCAGGAAACGGTGTAGCCGTCCGTATTTCCGGGGAGGAGCTTGCGGTTCGAAGTGAGGCTCTCAATCAAGGCTCCCTGGGCGCCATCTTTCATCTCGTAAAGCTGCACGGTGTAGCCGTCGGCATAGGTCAGACCGTTGTTCTTCACTTCCACGTTCAGTTCAATGGTGTCTCCCGGGATGGGCGTTTCATCGGAATAGGTAATGGCCGTCACATCCACCGCGCCGCAGGGCTCCATGTAGGAGGCCCGGAGCTTAAAGTCCGAAATGACAACGGGATATTCCGGATTTTCCGTGATGGTCTGCCTATACTGGTTATAGAGTACCATCATATTGCCCTCGCCGTCAATCACAGCTGCGGGCTCATCGGTGAACGCATCCGCATAGGTCAGCCGGTAGGGATCGGCCCAGGTCGTTCCGCCGCCGGACGGATCTTCCTCTGGTCCGCCCTTGCCGTCTTCCGTATTCTCCTGAATCAGGGCGGTGGCATAGACCTCCCGGCACTGCACCGGGTTGCCGTCCTCATCCACCGCATCCGTGGTGCAGGGCTGCGTCCAGACCACATAGATGTCGTACCCGTCCGTTACCGCCTTGAAATCGGCCATGGACCGGGAGCCCTGATAGTTGTCCACCCCAGGTGCCACATAGGAGTACAGGGAGTCGAGTCCCCGCTTCACTCCGTCGTTCCCGGTGAGGTAGTCGTCCTTGATCTGTCCGTTGTCATCTACGCCTTCCACAATCAGGGTGGTCAGGTCAATGTAGGCAATCTCTTTCTCATCCCGGTACCAGAACAGCTTGGTACTGGCATCCTCTCCGGTGCCGGAGCGGACCATCTGCGGCAGGGCGTCGGACAAGTTGTCATCCGTCAGCCGCACGGGGACATAGGTCTTATGGCTCTCAAAATCGTAGAACTGGACAAAGAGCTCCTTGTCGAAGGCCGTATCGTTGGAGGAGTCCTGGTCAATGGTATAGGCATAGACCGCAATTCCGTTATAGGCGATGGCGGTAAAGTCGGAGATATTGGGCACATCCAGCCCAAGTTCCGGAATGGGCGAGGACAGGAAGCGCTGTCCATGCCACTTTTCGATGAGGATTTCCTTGTCCTCCTCGCTGGCCACCTCATTGTCGTAATAGTAGTCAAACAGCCACTCGCCCCGCTCGGCGGAGTAGAGCATATACACGATCACACAGTCATTGGTGTAGGAGTTGACCATATCCTCCGCGCTGCCGGAAGAGGCGGTCTTAACGTAATACACGGCTCGGTCCCCGGTCACGTCGTCATAGACGGACACGGGCGTATAGTCGTAGTACTGGTCATTGGTGAGTCTGGTCTCCTCGCTGACGGTGCCCCTTGCCGGGTCGATGACGGCGGTGTACACCTCCAGCTTGGACAGATAGTCCGCCGCATCCTCCGTGACCTCCGTATCCGGGTCATAGGACAGCCAGGAGATCATGACCTTGCTGTCGTCCATCTCACAGATACTGGGCTGGAAGTCCGCGGTGCCGTCGTTCTGCACCACAATGGGCTCGCTCCACGCTCCGTTGCGGTAGGTGGCAAACTTCAGCACGGCTCGGTCCAGGGAGCTGCGGGACTGATCGCTGTCCAAAAATGCCATAAACACGCTGCCGTCGGCCAGCTTAAGCAGTTGCACTTCCGGGTGCTCATATCCGTTTGCCACAATGGTCTGCGCCGATGTCTCGTTGAATCCGGACATGGGCGACGGCTCGTTGGGCAGCCAGACAGACGCATCGTCATCGTAGGGCTCCCGCAGAGAGAAGGACAGGGAATCGTCCACGCCGTTCATGCCGGCCTGCGCCGCCAGCGCGGAGAGGTTGTCATACTCCTCGAAGGAGCCGAACTTCATCTCCGCCAGCGTGTACTGGAGGGGAACCGAGAACAGGAAGAGGTCGATCCAGATTCCCGCCTTGAAGGTCAAGACACAGCCCCAGTCGGACACCAGCTCAGAGGGCTCCCAAAGGCCCATGGCGCTGAGACTGCCGCCGCCTCTCAGGCCCAGGGTACCCGCAAGGCCAACGCCCACGTAGACCTGAACCGTGGCGCCCATCTGCACGGAGGCGTTGAACTCTCCCAGCTTGTCGTCAAAGTCCACCGTTGCGTTGTTGGCGGCATCATAGGTGATGTCGGGCTTGGAGGTATCCGTGCCCGCGCCGAAGAAGCCCAGCACGTTGCCGCTGATCTCCAGGCCGAAGTACGCCGGGATGAACACCACAGGAAGGATGGTGTACCAGGCCATTTTTACTCCGGCCGCTACGCCGATATACCCGCCCACGCCGGTGAAGATACAGCTTGTATCCACAGCGCCGTTGTTGGGATTGGTGACCTGCATGTAGGTAAAGTCGAAGTAAACGCCGATCTGTACGTCAAACTTCCAGGTGGGAGCGCCCAGGGCGGAGGTGGCTCCCTCATACAGCTTGGGCACATCCTTGAAAATGTTATTGTAGGAGGCCGCCAGACCTTCCTTGAAGGACTGAATCGGGTGGCCGATGGAGAACATTTCCTTATAGTAGGCCCCGGTGTCTCCGGCATAGGAGGTCATGTGGGTATGCTGCACCTTATCCGCGATCTGACCGGCACTGACGCCGATGTACATCCGGTATCCGGTATCCGTTTTGATGCTGCCCACGGACACGAAGGGGAAGTCGAAGGCCATCCCGGTGTCGCCCACCAGGGGCAGCTCCAAAAAGTCCATGGTGATGGGCAGATCCACATGCTGCAGCACAGGAACCTTCTCGGTGTTCTTCTGGGTGAAGGTATACCCCGTGAACACGTCGGCATAGGTGGTGCTGTTCATGTCGTCGCTGCTTTCAATCTGGATCAGATTGCCGTTTTCGTCATAGGAACCGTACACCGCATGGGACCGGTCCGTGGTGACTCTCAGATACAGCCGGTTCCCCGGCAGCGCCTGGGAGAGGGACACATTGGCCACAAACTCCTCCCCCTGCTTCTGGGCGGGATACGATGCGATTTCCACATTTGTCGCCGCGTCGTAGATCACAAATTCGATTCCCGTCACGTTTTCAAGGGCATTGGGGATTTCGACCAGTGTACCGTCGTCGGAGACGGTCTGCTGGGTATACTTCACCGGGGAGGTACACCGCGCCCGGATGGTCAGGCTGTCTCCGTCCAAAACCAGGTTATACCCCTGATTCACCGCGTCGGTATATACCTCGATGTTGTTGATAATGCTTCCGTTTTCCGTGTTGATCAGCTGCTGCCCGATGCCCAGCTTATTGACCCAGATGGACTTTGTCTGGGTGGAAATGGCGCCGTTTTTGTCCGTTACCGTGAAGGTATGCTCTTCCTTGCTGTAACTATTGACGTGGGACAGGCGCATCTCCTGCAAGGTTTCCTCCCCATTATAGGCAATGGTGTAGCGGATATAATGGGGCTGGTCGGAGTGGTCGTGATCGTTGATGGACCGGAACAGCGGAATTTTGAAATTACCTTCCTGATCCACCACTGCAAAGGAAGTGCCGAAGTTTACGATGGCGCCGGAGGCCGGCAGCATATTGGTGTAGCCCACCTGCTTGGTGGTCATGTTATAGCTGGGCCGGTAAACGCTGCCGGTGATCTCCTGGTAGAAGTCACCATAATAGTCGTACTGGATGGTCAGCTCAATCACATTCCGCTGGGGATCGTTGGAGGCCTCGTGGAAAAACACTTCCCCCGTATAGGTCTTGTCGCTGCCCGGTTCCGTCCAGAAGTTATAACTGGCTTTTCCCGCCTGGCTGGAAGGTCTGGCGGAGAGGGAGTAGATCTTTCCATACACCGGGTCACTGTAGACAATGTAGTCATTGTAGCGCACCCCGTCGATTTCGGTATGCTCCACATAGGGGGTGGTGAAAATTCCGTAGGACTGGTCGCACATCCACAGATTGTCCTCCCGGACGCGCACCACAATGGCGTTGTCGTTCCGGGTGAACAGGGGGGTAATCTCATAATACCCATAGCGCAGCCGCTGGTTGTCGTCCAGGTACTGGCTGGTACCGTCCTCCAGGCTGTAAGGCACGATCACGTCCCGCTTGACCCAGTTGGTATCCGACTCATTGTACTTGTAGCTGACCATGTAGCCGGCAGGGGTATAGAGATCCTTGTACTCCTCCCGCATCACCGTGGACAGCTTGATGATATCGCCCATGTGATAGGTAAAGGTCTGGGAGGAGGAGAGGTCCCGATTGGTGCCGCTGACGTTGAAGTATCCGAAGTTGTTCTCCGGCACGTTGATCTTTACCTTTACGTCCTTATATCCAAACTCCGGTTTGAGCTCGATTCTTCCCCGCATTCCAAAGGTTCCGGTCTGGTTCTTCCAGGCCTCGGAGACATTGTTCTCCTCAAAGTAAATGTAGCTGCGGTTGCTGTCGATCCAGTTGGAATTCATGGTAAAGGTGTGGGAACTGGCACCGTCATTGCCGTAGGAGGCGATGGTTTTGGTGTAGCCGTCCTTGACCATCTTCACACTTTTCAGATAAGTATAGGGGGTAGAAACGTTCTTTCCCACCGTCTGCTGCAGCGTGACGGCATTTTTCCCCTCCTTGGAGTAGCGCACCACCTGATTATTGGTGTCGTTGTTGGCGCCGGCGATGGCCAGGAAGGTAGCGTCGCTCCAGGTGGAATAGGTGCCGTCGGCGTTGAGGAACTTCAGGGGGTCCGCATTTTGCAGGTTTACCACAAAGGGCCGGTAAATGGGCGTGACGCTGTGAATCCACAGGGTATCGCAGTTGTTGCAGTTGGCCTGGTTAAACACAGAAAGGCGGACAGGGTCCCAGAAGTCACAGAAAATATTGGTCTTGGTCCCGTCGTTAAACTGAGCCCTGCTGCTATAACCAACACTGCCGTTGGTGTAATTCCATTCAATGTCGCGGCTTCCAGAACCGACAAAGCCCGCCACAACATTGGCGCAGCTCCCGGAGCGCGCCCAGTCGATCTGCACGCCGGCAATGTCGGCGCCGTGGTTACTGGCCAGTGTCCAGCTTGCACCTGTGGTACCGGTTGCCGAATATCCCCAAAAATGCTTCCATCCGCTGTAATTGTCTTTCCAGTGCATGGTCCACTCGGGGACGTTGGAATTATAGTAGTTGCTGCCTCCATAGTGATTGTCTGAGTTTCCGGATTGGGCCGGTTTGGCCAGACTTATGGGCGTTCCCAGCTCAATATCAGACACACGGGCACTTTGCTCCACGGAGAGCAAGGACGCAGAACCGTTTTCCGCCGTGGTACCGGCAGTGCCGGTCATGGTGACCTGTGCAGAATCGTTGCCGATTGTACAGCCGCTGACCGCTTCCAGCTTCAGGCTGAAATCCGCTTCCCCCACGAAGTAGTCGGTGCGGATGGGGATTTCAATGGTGCGCTTGTCGATGCCCATGGGGAACACCACCGACATATCCACCGGTGAAAAATCCCGCCCCGCCTGGGCAGAGCCGCTCTCCGTCGTCAACTTGGCCTCGGCAATGGTGTTGAGTGCCCCATCTCGCACCACTTCGATGGTAAGGGTGTCCCCCTCGGCGTAGTAGCTGCTCTCCTCAAGCTCTACCACAGAGGCGGACTGCTCCTCGTCATCCAGAATGGTAAACGCGCAGCTGGAAGCGGCGCTGTTGGTGGTGGTGCCGTAGGGTTCCCCCAGCATCAGGTAAAAATACCGGGTGCCGTCCCCCTTCCGGTTATCCTTCACATCGATGACAAGATAC
>DBFWXD010000265.1:0-4065 GCA_048215895.1 Eubacteriales bacterium | reverse complement strand
GGGGTACTCCTCGTACTCCACCCGGATGAGCTCCAGGGCCCGCCGGGCGGTGATCTCGTCCTCCGCCACCACGGCGGCGATGTCGTCGCCGTAGATGCGCACGCGGCGGTTGAGCAGCTTGCGGTCGGACACGTCCTGGTGGGCCTTCTCCACGCTCCAGGGGTGGCCGGGGGTGGGGTACTGGATGTCCGGCACGTCAAAGCAGGTCAGCACCTTCACCACCCCGGGCAGGGCCTGGGCGGCGGAGATGTCCATGGACTTGACCCAGCCGTTGGCAATGGTGCTGTGGAGAATCTTCGCCTCCAGCACCGGACGGGGGCAGAGATCGTCGGTATATTTGGCGCGGCCGGTCACCTTGTCGGCGGCGTCCACGCGGGGGATGCTCCTCCCGACTTCCATAAAACGCACCTCCTTCTGTTTATGCCTCCAGTATACCGCACCGGGCAGGAAAAGGAAAGCCCGATCTTTCCCCGCGCCGCATTCCACTAAATCAGGCCCCATACCCTTATTTTTTGCGGCACCCAGCCGAATTAAGAGTAGGGTTATTTTCCTGTTTCTCAATAGTTATGTGTTGCTGCCTGGCACAGGAGTCCAAGGCGTTTCCCCGATCAACAAGGAAAAGAGTGATATGGCTTGTATAGGATTGCAGTTTGTGACGACAACCCGGAAATTCTTACCCAGGTCTGTACCACGCTGAGCGGTTCCCCCCTGGGAAAGGAACTGGAGCTGACCCCCTTCCATTCCGGTGCGGCGCTGGCTGCCGCCCTGCGGAGTGGAGCCCGGTTTGCGCTGCTTATCCTGGACATCGAACTGGATACCGTGGACGGCGTTGCCATTGGGCGCCTGCTGCGGGAAGAGCTGCGGGATTCTGTGACACAGCTTTTGTATATCTCCGGCCAGCAGCAGTACGCTATGGCTCTGTTTGATACCCGGCCGCTCAATTTTTTGCTCAAGCCCCTAGACGAGGCAAAGCTGCTGGATTGTGTGGTTCAGGCCATCCGCCTGTCCCGTCCCGAAGAGGCCGTGCTTACCGTTTTAGTGGAGCGGACGCCCCGCGCCCTGCCGACCCAGGCCATACGCTATATTGAAAGTTACCATAAGCGGATCACCGTTCATTCCGTCCAGCATGAACTGGTGTGCCGTGACAAGCTGGACACTGTGGCCCGCCAGCTCCCGGAGCAGTTTTTTCTGCGTATTCACCAGTCCTTCCTGGTCAACACCCTGTATGTCCGCCGCATCCAATATGATCGGCTCACTCTGGACGACGGAACAGAGCTGCCCATCAGCCAGTCCTACCGGCGGGTGGTGCGGGGGCGCCTGCTGAGATGGACTCCCGGGGGGATGGTGCTATGACCGACCTGCAAACCGCCTCCTACCTGCTCATTAACGGGTTTCACTGGTACCTCTACGGCCGCCTGCTGACCCTCTTTTTGGGCCAGCGCAGGGTGGGATGCCCGGCAGAGGCGGCAGGCTACCTGTGTGCCTATGTACTCAACAGCCTGTGCTTTCTGTTGGTCGGCGTCCCCCTGCTGAACCTGGCCTCCTCCCTGCTCCCCCTGCTGCTGCTCTCCCTGCTCTACCGTGCTCCGCATTGGCAAAGGCTGTGGTCTGCGCTGGTCATCTACGCCGCCAGCTTTCTGCTGGATACATTGGTCTTTCTGCTAATGCCTGCCCATACCTCCCAGCTTGGAAACCTGGTATCCGCCCTGCTCCTGTTTTTTATGGCCCTGGTGTTGGAAAAGCGTTGTCCCTCTTCCGAAAAAGAGCTTCAGCCGGACGGCCCCTTCTACTGGTTCGCCGTACTTCTGATTCCCTCTACCTCCATTGCCATGGTCATACTTTTGTTTTACTTTGCCCACTGCCCTGCCTGGCTGTCCCTGCTTGTGGATGGGATGCTCATTCTTCTCAACCTCCTGGTATTCCATCTCTACCGGCAGGTGGGACGCAGCTATTACGCGCAGTACCGCGCCCGTATACTGGAGCAGCAGAATCAGGCCTATGCCAACGAGGTAGCCCTTTACCAATGCGGGGAACGGGAGCTCCGCACCCTGCGGCACGATATGCGCAACCACTTGGCCGCCCTACATCTGTTAGCCGGCCAGCAGGACACCGGAGCACTGCAGGGTTACCTGGAACAGTTTTCGAAATGTTTAGAGCCCTCGGCCCTCTGGGCCAGCAGCGGCAATCCCGAACTGGACAGCCTGATTAACTTCAAGTTAGCCGAGGCCCGGCGGGCAGGGGCGCAGGTGCGGGCAGAGCTCCGCCTCCCCGCAGGACTTTCCCTTCCCCTCTTTACCGTCAACACTATCTTGGGTAATCTCCTGGATAACGCGGTGGAGGGACTGGCCCGTTGCCCCCAAAAGGAGCTGTCCCTCGCCCTGTGGGCGGACAGGGGCCTGTGCCGCCTCCGTGTGGAGAACACCTTTGACGGCACGCTTTTGCAGGATCACGAGGGCAACTTTAAAACGAGAAAGGCAGAAACCTCCCTGCATGGTATGGGGCTGGACAGTGTACGCCGGGCCCTGTCCTCTCTGGACGGCTTTTTACAGGTACGGATTGAGGGCCGCCGCTTCATTGCCGAGGCCATCTGGTATCTGCCCGAGCACCCCCAAACGACGGATATTACCTCTTAAACGACGGAATCGGCAAACTGGGTAGACGGTACCCTATGTCTACGCTATAATAGCACCACTGTTTGCAGAAAGGTGTTATTACCATGAAAACCTACCATATCACTTTACAAGGCCAGGACTACACCATCTGTTTACGATCCTACTCCGTGGAAATCAACGGAACGCGCTACAAAATCCGCTCTCTTCCGGCGCGGAAGCTGCTGTTTCTGACCATGGAGGTGGATCTCCCAATTTCCGGCGCCCATGTGATGCTGGTGTCCGGCCTGTGGTCCATGGAGCTGGTGGTGGACGGCGTGATGCTGCGCACCGGCAAGCCCTACACCCCCATCGGCAAAATCCCGGTGTGGGCTTATGTGGTGTCTGCCCTTAACCTGGCGCAGATTATGAACGGCGCTGTTGGCGGAGTGCTGGCCGTGCTCGGCATTTTCCTGACCCTTCGGCTGTCCACCTCCGAGAATCTGGCCCCCGCGCTCCGGGTCCTGTTGAGTATTGCCTATCTGGTGGTCTCCTGGGCCGCAGTCTTTGCCCTTGCCTTTCTTCTGGTGAGCAGTGGAACAATTTACTATTAATTAATACAAAGCAGAAACCGAAAGGAGTTTGTTTTGATGCACGAGCATCCTAATTCTCTTTTAAAAGTAGGCTGCCTTCTGTTTATTGTGGGCGGCCTTGCCTCCGCCCTTGTCACGCTGGCCGGACTCCTTCTCTCAGTGGGGAGCATGATGGATTCCGAACTGTATCCCTATGTCGATCAAATGGCCCGGGCACAGAGCGACGGCCTGATCGGCGGCGACGAGATAATGGCTGTTTTCTCCGGATTTGTTTTTGTAATGGGCGCGATTGCCGTAATCATGCTGATCATTGATCTGACGGTTGGTATTCTGGGGCTCTCCCGGAGCCGGCGGCCAGAAAAATACCGCTTTTTCCTGGGTTGGGGAATCCCACTGCTGGTCATCGGCGGTATTGGCACCCTGCTGACCGGGGTGGTTACCCCCAACGGTGTTGCTTCCCTGGTCTGCGGCGTTGCAGCCCCCATTCTGTTTATCGTTGGGGGCATTCAGCAGAACAAAGCCTATAACGAAGCACACACACCCACGCCCTGACGGGATCTATGTATACCATACATATCCATAAAATCCGTACCAAATAACTGAGAGGAGCTTATAACATGAACACCGCAAAGAAACGCATTCTTTCCCTGACCCTGACCATCTGCCTGGCCCTGTCCATGATGCTCACCCTGTCCGCCTGCGGCAAAAAGAACCTGGAGGAGTATTTCAACACCGACACCATGCAGAAGCTTGTCACCTCTTCCGTTGAGCAGTACGAATCCCAGGGGATGGAGCTCAAAATGTACGCCGAGGGCGACGAGCTGCACTACGACCTCACCCTGACCACCATCGAGACCACCGATGACGACCGCTCCGTGTATGCC
>DBFWXD010000264.1:0-1888 GCA_048215895.1 Eubacteriales bacterium | reverse complement strand
TTCAGCTCGCTCCGGGGCAGGATGCTCAAGAGCTCCCAGCCCAGATCCAGCGTCTCGAAGATGGAGCGGTTCTCGTCCGTTCCCTGGGAGACGTAGCGCTTTTCAAACTCGTCGGCAAACTTGGCGTACAGCAGGTCGGTGGGGCTCAGGGCGGCCTCACCCAGAATGGACATCAGCTCTTTGTTTTCCTTACCGGTGGCATAGGCGGCAAAGAGCTGGTTCATGGTGCCCGAGTGATCCTCACGGGTTTTCCCCTCGCCGGTACCCTTGTCCTTCAGACGGGACAGGGAGGGCAGCACGTCCACAGGAGGATTGATGCCCCGGCGATAGAGCTCACGGGAGAGGATGATCTGCCCCTCGGTGATATAGCCGGTCAGGTCGGGGATGGGGTGGGTCTTGTCGTCCTCAGGCATGGTCAGGATGGGGATCATGGTAATAGACCCCTCCTTGCCCACCTGACGGCCGGCACGCTCGTACATGGTGGCCAGGTCGGTGTACAGATAGCCCGGGTAGCCGCGGCGGCCGGGGACCTCTTTCTTAGCGGCAGAGATCTCACGCAGAGCCTCGGCGTAATTGGTAATATCCGTCAGGATGACCAGCACGTGCATGTTCTTCTCAAAGGCCAGATACTCCGCGGCGGTCAGAGCCATACGGGGCGTGGCGATACGTTCCACGGCGGGGTCGTTGGCCAGGTTGGTGAACAGAACGGTACGGTCAATGGCGCCGGTACGTTTAAATTCGTTGACGAAGAATTCCGACTCCTCGAAGGTAATGCCGATGGCGGCAAAGACTACGGCGAAGTTGGACTCCCCGTCCAACACCTTGGCCTGACGGGCAATCTGGGCAGCCAGGGCCGCGTGGGGCAGGCCGGAGCCGGAGAAGATGGGCAGCTTCTGACCACGGACCAGGGTGTTCAGGCCATCAATGGTGGAGATACCGGTCTGGATAAACTCGTTGGGGTAGTTCCGGGCGGCGGGGTTCATGGCCAGGCCGTTGATGTCCCGGTACTCGTCGGCCAGGATGGCGGGGCCGCCGTCGATGGGCTGGCCCATGCCGTTGAACACACGGCCCAGCATGTCGCCCGATACGGCCAGCTGAAGGGGATGGCCCAGGAAGCGGATCTTGGAATCCCGCAGGTTAATGCCAGCGCTGGCCTCAAAGAGCTGCACCACGGCAGAATCGCCGTTGACCTCCAGCACCTTGCACCGGCGGACGGAACCGTCGGAAAGCTCAATCTCGGCCAGTTCGTCATAGGTGACCCCCTGGACCCGATTGACCACCATCAGAGGGCCGGAGATCTCCTGGATCGTTTTATATTCCCGAATCACAGTGCATCCGCTCCTTTCTCTCCAATAGCGGTGATTTCCTGCTCCATCTCTTCCGTCAGAGCAGCGTAGTTGTCTTTATACTGATCGGCGGGGACAGCCTTGGCACGGCCAATGCCCTCCCGGGCGGGAATGGCAAACAGCTCGGCCAGAGAACCACCCTTTTCCGCGGCGGCGCGGCACTGAGCGTCATAGTCCCGGATCATGGTCAGCATTCTGGCCTGACGGTCATACTCCGAGTAGGAGTCGATGTCCACAAAGGAGTTCTGCTGCAGGAAGTCCTCGCGGATCATCTTGGCCACTTCCAGGGTGATCTGATCCTTGGCGGACAGGGAGTCCTTACCAACCAGCTGGACAATTTCGTTCAGGCTGGCCTCCTCCTGGAGCACGGCCATGGCCCACTCCCGGTTCAGCAGGAAGTCCTTGCCCAGATGCTCGTCATACCAAGGCTTCAGAGAATCCAGATACAGGGAGTAGGAATTCAGCCAGTTGATGGCGGGGAAGTGACGGCGATAGGCCAGGGAGGCGTCCAGGGCCCAGAACACCTTGACAATCCGCATGGT
>DBFWXD010000263.1:0-17105 GCA_048215895.1 Eubacteriales bacterium | reverse complement strand
CAATGGCAAATTTTGATATACTGGATTATAGTTTTGTTTTGTGCGCCGCGGCGCATGATAGAAATAGAAATCAACTGCATGGGCCGGTTTTTCCGGCCGGAGGATACCACTATGTCTGAATCCATCCTGTCCCTGTTGGACAGCTTCCCCGAAGGGGTAATCCAGGTCCGTCAGGGCATGGTATACCGGGCCAACCCCATGGCCCGCCACTATCTGCCCCAGCTCAGTGAGGGCGCTCCCGTGCCCGACTGCCTGGTGCTCCCCAAAAACGCCACCACAGGGTCGGGCTGTTTTACCTTCGGCCCCACCAGCTATACCTTCAGCTGCGCCCTGGCCGAGGGAGACGTGATCGTCTTCTTCCGCCCCGCCCCCCAGACCGCCCTCACCGGCGCTCAGCTGGATGGCGCTTTGCAGCAGCTGCGGGGCTTTTTAGGGGAATTTCTGGCCGAGGTGGGTCCTCTCACCCAGGGCGGAGAGGAGGGCGCTCACTTGCCCTCCGACGCCTTTGGAAAAAGCTTTCACCGGGCCTTCCGGCTGGTGGGCAATCTGGAATATATGCAGCAGAGTTCCACCGGCAGTGTCCCCTTCCAGAGCGGCAGCCTGGACTTGGACGGGCTGTGCCGCCAGTTGGTGGAGCAGGCCAGAGGACCTCTGGAGGCCGCCGGAATCGCCCTGGACTACGAGGGCGAGGGCAACGGCCTGCTGATCCCCGGAGACAGCACCCTGCTCAAGCGCCTCATTCTGGGCCTGATGGCCAACTCCGCCCGGGCCACCCAGGAGGGACGGATTACCCTGGCCCTGCGCCGCGCCGGCAGCCGGGCCCTGCTCACCCTGTCTGACAACGGCCCCCTGCCCGACCAGCGGCATCTGGAGGCCATGCTCCAGCAGGGCGGCACACAGGACATTCCCCTGCCCTCTCAGGGGGCGGGACTGGGCCTGTCCATTGCCCGGGACATTGTAGCCCTGCACCACGGCTCCCTGCTCATTCAGTGGGGGCAGTCCTCCCCCACGGTGGTCGTCTCCCTGCCCACCGGTCCTCTGGACCCCCGCTCCACCGTGGGCACGCCCCGGGTACAGCGGGACGCAGGCTTGGACCCGGTGCTGGTGGAGCTATCCGACGTGCTGCCGGCCCGGCTCTTTTCCCTGGACAGCCTGGATTGACCCTTCCGGGACTTGACGGCCCCGGTGGCCAGGGGTAAAATTGGAACGAAATGCAACCAATATTTGGAGAGATAAGGAGAGACCAAATATGTCCAAGGTGGGCTTTGACAATGAAAAGTATCTAACCACCCAGTCCCAGCACATCCGCGACCGGATCGCCCAGTTCGGAGGAAAGCTGTATCTGGAGTTCGGCGGAAAGCTGTTTGACGACTATCACGCCTCCCGGGTGCTGCCCGGCTTTGAGCCCGACAGTAAAATCCGGATGCTGGAGCAGCTGAAGGACAACGCGGAAATCATCATCGTCATCAACGCCGGAGATATTGAGAAGAACAAGGTCCGGGGTGACCTGGGCATCACCTACGACAGCGACGTGCTGCGCCTCATCGATGTGTTCCGTAGCCGGGGCCTGCTGGTGGACAGCGTGGTGGTGTCTCAGTATAAGGGCCAGCCCACCGCAGACGCCTTCCAGGCCCGTCTGGAGGAGCTGGGGCTGAAGGTTTACCGCCACTACACCATTGAGGGCTACCCCCACAACATTTCCAAAATCGTCAGCGACGAAGGCTTCGGCAAAAACGACTACATCCACACCACCCGGCCCCTGGTGGTGGTCACCGCGCCCGGCCCGGGCAGCGGAAAGATGGCCACCTGCCTTTCCCAGCTCTACCACGAGCACAAGCGGGGTATTGTGGCCGGCTATGCCAAGTTTGAGACCTTCCCCATCTGGAACCTGCCCCTGAAGCACCCGGTGAACCTGGCCTATGAGGCCGCCACCGCCGACCTGGACGATGTGAACATGATCGACCCCTTCCATCTCCAGGCCTATGGTGAGACCACGGTAAACTATAACCGGGACGTGGAGGTTTTCCCCGTCCTGTCCGCCATCTTTGAGAAAATCACCGGCAACTGCCCCTATAAGTCCCCCACCGACATGGGCGTCAACATGGCAGGCAACTGCATCACCGACGACCAGGTCTGTCAGGACGCCGCCCGGCAGGAGATCATCCGCCGGTATTACGACGCCCTGTGCGACCGCCGCCAGGGCAAGGGCTCGGAAAACACCATCTATAAGTTGGAGCTGCTCATGCAGCAGGCGGGCATCACCACCGACATCCGCCCCGTCATCGCCGAGGCCAACCAGCTGGCGGAGAAGACCGGCGAGCCCGCCATGGCCATCGAGCTGCCCGACGGCTCCATCGTCACCGGCAAGACCACCGACCTGATGGGCTGCTCCGCTGCCGCCCTGCTCAACGCCCTGAAAAAGCTGGCCAACGCCGGCGGCCACGGCGTCCACCTCATCGCCCAAAGCGCCATCGAGCCCATCCAGACCATCAAGGTCAAGCACCTGGGCTCCACCAACCCCCGCCTGCACAGCGATGAAATCCTCATCGCCCTGGCCTCCTCCGCCAACGCGGTGCCCAAGGCCGCCCAGGCGCTGGAGCAGCTGGCCAAGCTGAAGGGCTGCCAGGCGCACTGCTCGGTCATCCTCTCCCCTGCCGACGAGATGACCTACCGCAAGCTGGGCATTCAGCTCACTTGCGAGCCCCAGTATCAGACCAACAAGCTCTATCACCGATAAGCGCAAAAAATGCCGCCCCCGGAGCAAAGGCTCCGGGGGCGGCTTCGTTTTCTTTACTTGAAGCGGACGGCTGTCCCATAGGCGATGATCTCGGCAGCCCCCTGCATCACGGCGGAGGAGCCGTAGCGGATGTTGATGACCGCGTCCGCCCCCATGGCCTCGGCGTCGTCCACCATGCGCTTCATGGCGATCTGACGTGCCTCGTTGAGCATCTCCGTGTAGCCGGTGATTTCACCGCCCACCAGGGTCTTCATTCCTGCCATAAAATCCTTGCCGAAGTTTTTGGACTGAACCACTGTGCCCTTGACCAGGCCCAGCACCTCCAGTTCCTTTCCAGGAATATAATCGATATTGACCAGCATCATAGTTGTTTCCTCCTTCAAACTAGCTTCCAAATTGGATTGTGTCAATTCTCTCCACCGTACCCGCAGCGCCCCCAGGGCCGGCAATACCAGCAGCGCACAGAAGGCAGCCAGGGCATAAAACAGAATCTGTGCCCAGCGGGGCAGCTCGGGAATCCACGCCAAGGCGGCAAAGGCAACGACGCAGGCGGCCTGGAGCAGGCAGAAGAGCAAAAATCCAATGGCCGCTCCCCGCTTTTCCCGTCTTTGCCAGTCAGTATTTTCTGGCTTCATCCAGTTCCCCCCGTTCAATTTCCCGCAGCCGCTGCCGCAGCACTACAAACGAAATTGGTATGGTGATCAAATCCAGCACCGCCACCAGAAGCAGCAGATTGTCCAGCCACACCCGAACCGTGAGGTGGCGCAGGCCCAGCAGAACCGCCACAGACAGCAGCTGGATCACCACATGGCTCACAGTCCCCTGAATGGCTGCGCTCCGCTCCCGGCGCTTGGCCGGTTCAATATTTTTTGGCCTCGTCCTCCTCACCTCCCTGGATTTCTTTCCACCGCTGCCACAGGGCCACAATGACCCCCACCGCTACCGCCAGATACATCAGGGCACAGAAGAACACGATGGCCGTAGCCATCCCGTCGGTATTGCCTCCGAAGTATCCGATCACCAAAGTGGCAGTGAGCAGAAGCATAAGGGCCGCCACCAGAACGGTGATGACCACAGCCGCTCCAAAGCCCTTGCCCTTAGTAGTTTTTCGCATCGTTTTCCTCCCCCTTCTGAATTTCCTGAATGCGCTGCGCCAGCGCCAGCAGCACCCCCAGAATCACTGCCGCCGGGATGGCCATGAGCACCACCAGCAGCGGCAGAGGCGGCGCGTCCTGGGGCTCTGCCACAAAGGCCCAGGCCATCAGGGCAATGATACCCGCCATCAGGGCGGTCATCAGCACGGCCACCACAATGGCCCCCGCGTAGCGGATGGGCCGGGTGTCGCCCTGCTGCTTGTTCTTAAAGGTCATACCCGAGCGCTCCATCTGTTCCATCTCTTCCAGCAGAGCCCCCGCGTCCAGGGCGTCCAGCGGCTCCTCCCGGTCTTTCAGGGCCCGGCAGAACTCGATGGACTGCTCCAGGCTGCGCCGCTCCCGCTCCAGGGTAATGAGGTGGCGGCGCATGCCGTCTCCCACGGTGCTGCTCCCCGCCTGCATGCGGCGGATCTCCTCCAGGGGAAGTCCCAGCTTGCGCAACAGCTTGATCTGCCGCAGGGCCTCCACCTCTTCCGGGCCATAGTCCCGGTAGCCGTTCTCGCTGTTGCGCCGGGGGGCCAGCAGACCCTGGGCCTCATAAAAGCGGATATTCTTTTTTGTGATGCCCACCTGGGCCTCTACCTCATTGATCTTCACGGAGGCATTCCTCCCTTTTCAAGCTCAGATTACACCTTCCACCTGGGGGAAGGTCAAGTATTTTTACAAAAAATATAATTTCCACCTGGGGGAGGGTTCCTTCGGAAGAAATAAAAATCCCCGGCCGGAGCCGGGGATTTGGTTTAAAGCTTGATAAACTGCTCCATTTCCAGCACAAAGACCGTGGCGCCGCCCACCTCAATTTTAATGGGTGTGCAGCCCAGGTTCCATGCGGGCACCCCGCCCGTTCCGTGGGGAGCGATGATCTCCGTCTCCGCGCGCTTGGCGCAGTTCTCTTTCAGAATCTCCAGCACATGCTCCACCTGGTTATCTTCCGCGCCGATCATCAGCGTGGTATTGCCATCCCGGAGGAAACCGCCGGTACTGGCCAGCTTGGTCACACCAATGTGGGACTGGGCCAGACCCTCAATGGCCATGTTGGCATCCTTATCCCGGATGACTGCAAAAATCAGTTTCATATAGAATTCCTCCTTCAGACAATGTACCGGCGCCTCTCACATGCGGGGGAGTCCGTCTGGTTTTTATGATAGCATAGTTTCCGCGCCGCGGGTATAAAGGTTCCATTAAACTTTTTCCGGCATAACCTCCAGCACTTCCAGCCGGTCCCCCTCCACCCGGAAGCGGACCTCCAAGCCGCCAAAGGCCATGCCGTAGACCCGCTGGGGGTCGTCCTGATACTGAGGCCGGGGGTCCTGGGCCAAAACGCCCCGCAGCGCCTCCCGCTTCTCTGGGGGAATGGCCTCCAGCAGATGCTCCGGAATCTCCACCTGGAGACTGGGCTCCTTGGGCTGGGAGGCAAAGCCCCCGGTGGCCTCGGGCTTACAGTCGGCATAGGGGAGATAGGGCTTGATGTCGAAAATAGGGGTGCCGTCCATCAGGTCCGCTCCCGCCACCACCAGCACCGGGCCCAGCTTTGGGTCCTGTTCCAGCCCCACCAGCTTGACGCAGGACAATCCGATGGGATTGGGCCGGAAGGGAGAACGGGTAGCAAACACCCCCAGGCGGGCGTTTCCCCCCAGCCTGGGCGGGCGCACCGTGGGGGACCAGGGCTTCCCCTTGGCCTTGGAAAACTCCCAGATGAGCCACAGATGGGAAAATCCTTCCAGACCCCGGAAGGCGCTCAGCTGGCGGTATTCCGGCTCAAACACAATCCGGGCCGTCAGCTCTTCCACCAGGCCGCTCTGCCGGGGAATGCCGAATTTTTCCGGAAAATCGCTCCGGATGTGGGCAATCGCCCTGATGCAGCTGTCCTCCATGGTCCGTCCCTTTCGTCTATTGATGATTTAAATCAGTATAGCATCCTCCGCCCCGCCGGTCAAGGCCGGAATCCTCTGCCATGCTTTGAAAAGACCGGCGCCGCAAACGCGGCGCCGGCCTGTACTGTGCGTATGCGCTTAAAATTCCAGTTTGCCCTGGGCAATGCACTGCCCGCTCTTGCGGTCAAAGAGCATAATGTTATCCCCGGTGATGGACAGGGGCACCTTGGCGCCGATGGTAAACAGGGAGCTTCCGAAGATCACGCCGGTGAGCAGAAAATCGTCAATGCGCACCTTGATGGTGGACTCCATGCCGGTGGGCATGGCGCCGTAGATCTCCCCTTCCAGCACTCCGCTGTCCACAATATCCAAAAACTCCGGGCGGATGCCCAGCACCAGGTCCTGGTTGGTGAGCACCGGCTCCTCCTGGAGGGAGTCATCCTCCTCCTCCACCTTGGCCACATGGTAGCGGAAGGTCTCGTCCTTGTTGCCCTTTTCCACATAGGACTTCTCCGCCGCCTTCTTTTTGTGCTCCTCCTCCCGGGCTGCCGCCTGGGCATCCCGCTGGCGGAACCAGTCCTCCAGGTCCAGGGGGGCGGTGGGACGGAAGGTGGCCCGGCGCTGGTTAAACACGGTGAGCGCCAGGGTGCCGTCGGGGTTCTGGGTGCCCTTGGCCTCCACAAAGTTGATGGCGGGGTTGCCCACAAAGTCGGCCACAAAGAGGTTGGCGGGCTGGTGATAGACGGTGAGGGGGGCGTCATACTGCTGGAGCACGCCGTTGTTGATGAGACAGATCTGGGTGGCCAGGGTCATGGCCTCCATCTGGTCGTGGGTGACGTAGACGAAGGTGGAACCGGTCTCCACGTGCAGGCGCTGAAGCTCATAGCGCATTTCCAAACGCAGCTTGGCGTCCAGGTTGGACAGGGGCTCATCCATGAAGAGTACCGAGGGCTCGGGGGCCAGGGTACGGGCGATGGCCACACGCTGCTGCTGGCCGCCGGACAGCTCCGCCGGGTAGCGGTCCATGAACATGCCGATCTTCACGATTCGGGATACCCGGCGCACCGACAGGTCGATCTCCTCCTTGGTGAGCTTCCGGGTCTCCTTCACCACCTGACCGTTCTGGACCACCTCAAAGCGCTCGTTCAGGTTCTGGCTCTTCCGGGCGGACTCCACCTTGGCCTGGAGGGCCTTGATCTCCCCGGAGACGTCCTTTTTCTCCTCCAGATGGTAGCCGAAGAGCTTTTTGGCGGTGTAGATGGAGATGGTAAAGGCGTCGATGAGCTTGATGTAGGCCTTTTTCTCATCAATCTTGCCCTTCTTGTCCCGGCAGTCCTCCAGGATCTTGACTACCTCTCCGGGATTTTGCAGAATTTCCGCCAGGCGGGCGGCGTTCTTGGCCTCAAAGTCCACCTTGGCCATGGGCTCCTTCACATTGGACAGGCCAAAGGAGATATTTTCATACACCGTCATGTTGGGCCACAGGGCGTAGTTCTGGAACAGGAAGCCCACCTTCCGCTTGTTGGCCGGAACATTGATGCCCATCTCGCTGTCAAAGACCACCTGATCGCCGATGGTAATGCGTCCGCTGGTGGGGGTCTCCAGGCCGGCGATCATGCGCAGGGTGGTGGTCTTGCCGCAGCCGGAGGGGCCCAGCAGGGTGACGAAGGAATTGTTCTCAATGACCAGGTCCAGGTCGTCCACGGCGTAGAACTTGCCCCAGCGCTTGGTCACATGTTCTAATCTGATTTCAGGCATAACTTAACCTCCTATTCCCTTGTCCAGGCTGGCTCCGGTGACCTTGTTGACCAGAGTGTTGCACACCAGGATGGTGATGATCAAAATCAGGTTGATGCCACTGGAGAAGGCGTACAGGCCCATTTCGTCGAAGTAGTCCAGGGTGGTGGAGAGGATGAACCCCTGCACGCACAGCAGCATGAACAGGGACAGCTCCCGCAGGCAGGTCATGAAGGGGAGCAGATAGCCGCTGATGATGGACGACTTCTGGATGGGAATGATGATCCGGGTCATCCGCTTGACCCAGGGGATGTTCTGGATGATGGCAGCCTCTTCAATTTCCCCGGACAGCTGGAGCATGGAGTTGAGGGAGCTGCGGCTGGCAAAGGGGATGTACTTGATGGTACCTACGATGATCAGGATGGTGTAGGTGTTGAAGAGGTTGATTTTCTCACTGGAGAAGAGGATGAAGAAGGCCACGCCCACCGCGATGGAGGGCATAAGATAGGGAAGAAAGGCCACGGAATTTACATAGTTGGCCCATTTACTTCGCCTGTTTTTCGACACGGCATAGCCGATGAGGGTACCCAGAGTACCCGCCAGCAAAGCGCAGCACACGCTGACCCAGATGGTGCCCTTGAAGGCGTTCCAGATGGTCTCGTTGTGGAGGATGCCCTTCTGGCCGTACATGCCGTTCTCCGTCACATTCTCGTCGGTGGTCCACCACTTGGTGGTGAGGTTATCCGGGTCACCGGTGTAGAGGAAGGAGTAATCGCCGGGGTTTGGCAGGAAGGTCTCAAAGGCGAAGGAGACAATGGGGAAAATACTGGTAAAGAAGGTGGTCACCACCAGGATAAGGGCGATGACATACTTGCCCACTTTCCCCAGGTTGATCTTGGAGATCTGGCCGGACTTGCCGGTGACGGTGGTGTAGCTCTTGCGGCTTTGCAGGCTCAGCTGGTTGAGCAGCATGATGGCCACGCCGAAGATCATCATAATGATGGCCAGAATGCTGGCCTCGCCGGTGTACTTGGAGTTCATGGACACATACTTGGTGGCCAGGGTGGTGAGACCCAGGTAGTGGGGCACCGGGTAGGAACCCATGGCACTGCCGAACACCAGCAGGACGGTGGACAAAATGGCGGGCTTGACCATGGGCAGGGTGATGCGCCACATGATCCGCCACTTGGGGGTGTCCAGAATGGTGGCCGCCTCCTCCAGGTTGGCATCCATGTTCCGGAAGATGCCGCCGATAAGGATGTAGGCAAAGGGGGCGTAGTGCAGTCCCAGCACCACCAGACTGGGGAACAGCCCCTTGCACCACCAGATGGGCATGTTGATGCCCAAGGTAGCGGCCAGCAGGCCGTTGGAGGTGCCGGTGACAGCGTTGGAGTTGAACATATTCTGCCACACCACCGCCAGGGTCCACTGGGGCATGATGTAGGGGAAGATAAAAATGGAGCTGAGGTATTTGCGCCAGGCCAGGTTGGTGCGGGTAATAAGGAAGGCAAACATGCCGCCGAAGAGGATGGCCACCACGCAGGTGCCCACGGCCAGCCAGATGGTGTTCAGAAGGGGGGTCCACAGGTTGGTCTTGGCCATGGGGCTGGTAAACAGGTCAATGTAGTTGACCACCGTGTACCCCGCGCTCTGGCCGGTGAGGTGGGCGTCAATGGTGCCCGGGTGGATTTTAAAGGTGTCCTCCACAATGGCGATGATGGGGGCCACGGTGCTGAAGGTAAGCACAATGCCCATCAGCAGCAGGATCACATTGTGGGGCTTGGAGAAATAGGTTTTAATTTTATTCAGCCGGATGGCGGACGCATTGGCCCGCCTGCTTTTCATTTGGTCCATATGATCTCTCCTTTATGCCGGGATGGGAAAGCGCCCTTGGCGCGGCGGATTTCACCTGCGTCCAAGGGCGCTTTGTTGTGCCTATGCTCGGAAGCGAGATTCAGCAACGCCCGGGCAGACGGTTGTTCCGGACAAGAAGGGCGTTAGCCCGCGCTGTACTTATCCAGCATCTCGATCCAGCTGCCCACGGTGAAGGAGACGGAAGCGCAGTACTCGGGGTCCTCCAGAACCAGCTTGCCGTCGTTCACCCACCAGTCGTAGCCATGGTCGTTGAGGGCGGCAAACTCCACGGTAGTGCCATCCTCGGCCATGCCGCCGGTCTGGTGGTGATAGATCTCCTCGTTCTCAGTGGCCACGTTGGGGTTGGAGGAATAGCCGCCAATGTCCTTGCCCCAGGCGGAGAAGCCGTCGGCGGTGCAGGTCATGTAAGCGATAAAGGCGCAGGCGGTCCAGGGCAGGGGGCTGTTGTCGGTGACGAACAGGTAGTGGCAGTAGCCGAAGCCGCCCATGCCGGTGTAGCCGTCATTGTAAGCGGCCACGGTGATGTTGTTCTTGGAGACGGAAGCGGACTCCTCTACGGAGCGCAGCTTGGAGTACACGATAAGGCCGAACTGATCGGTGGCGGACTGGTCCACCAGGGTGTTGCAGATGGGGCCATCATCGGTCTGAGCATTGTAGCTGCCCACCCAGAGCTTGATCCAGGCCAGGGCATACTTGCCGTTCTCGCCCAGGCCCAGGCTCTCAGCCTCAGAGGCCATGGCGTCGATGGTGGGCTGGAAGTAGGCCTGCTCCTCGGCGGACAGGGCCTCGAAGGCCTCCTTCAGCATGGCGGAATAGTCGTCACGGGTGAGCATATAGAGGAAGTTCTTGCCCACGATCTCAGAGTCGATGTCCATGAATAGACCATGCTCGCCCTCGGCCACAAAGTCCCAGCAGTTGTCATAGGTCTTGGAGCCGGTGTTGTTGTACATGAAGATCTTGTTCAGGGTCTGGAGGGGCAGGTAGCCCTCATACTCCTCGGCGGTGGTGCCGTTGGCGTCGGCCCAGTCCTTGGGGATAAAGGTGTCCAGGATGCCGGTCTGGACCATCTTGGACTCGATCTGGTTGCCGTCCTGAATGAGGGTCATGGCAAAGGTGCCGGTGTCCTTCAGGGAGTCAGCAGTGAGCTGATCGAAGATCTTGTTGTTCTTGGGCTGCTGCCACTCAAACTCCATGGTGTAGTTGGGGTCGATGGTCTGCAGGTACTCAATGAACAGGGGCAGGGCGCTCTTGCCGCGGCTGGAGTTGCCCACGCCGTAGAACATCTTGCCGTTGGATTCCTCAATGGCCTTCTTGGCCAGCTCCTCCAGGGTCATGCCCTGGGCCTCCTGGATAATCTTTTGCGTGGGGGTGAGGTCCTCCGTGGTCTGGGTTCCCGCGGAGCTGGCAGCACCGGAGCTGGCAGCGCTTCCGCTCTGTGTGGTGGAGCCGGTCCCGCCGCAGGCGACCAGGGCCAGCGTCATGGATGCGGCCAGAAGCAAAGAGACAAGTCGTTTCATGGTTTCATATCCTCCTTCATCATTTTCACTAAAGCACAGGCCGCAAAAGGCGGTCTGTCTGGTTATTTTTATTGTATGCAAAAAAGGCCGCTGTGAACAGGGGACAAAACTGCGGTTTTTTGAGCCACACTGCAATTTTTGTAAATTATGGATGATCCAGAAAGCTCCTCTGTGCTATAATAGGTTAAAATTCACAACCCAGACTCTGGGAGAAAGGAGGCAGCCATGACAGCCAAGGGAATATGCAGGCTGGTAGGTCTGGCCGCGGCATTAAGCCTGCTGCTGACCGGGTGCACGGCCGGCAAGCGCGCTTCGGCTGCGTCGGCCTACGCTCCCCCGGAGGACCAGCGGCTGGTGATCTACACCTCCCACAAGGAGGAGGTATACCAGCCCATCATCAAGGAATTTGAAGAGCGCACCGGCATCTGGGTGGAGCTTGTGGCCGGCGGCACCAACGAGCTTTTGGACCGCCTGACCCAGGAGGCAGACAACCCCAAGGCCGATGTGATGTTTGGGGGCGGCGTAGACAGCCTGGAGGCCTACGGCGACTGCTTTACTCCCTATTTCTGCGCGGATTGGCAGCAGCTCAATCCCTCTATGCGCTCGGAAAGCGGACTTTGGACCCCCTTTTCCGCGCTGCCCGTGGTGCTGATCTACAATGCCACCCTGGTGTCTCCCGACCGGCTAACCGCCTGGCGGGATCTCTTTTCCCCCGCCTGGCAGGGGCGCATCGCCTTCTGCGACCCCAGCATCTCCGGCTCCTCCTTCACTGGCCTGGTCACCCTGCTCTATGCCGTGGGAGGCGATCAGGACGAAACGCTGATGGAATTTGCCGTCAGTCTGGACGGGCGGCAGCTTACTAGCTCCGGGGATGTGCTCACCTCGGTGGCCAGCGGTACGGATCTGGTGGGCATTACCCTGGAGGAGACCGCATTAAAGCGGGTGGCCGCCGGGGACAATATTGCCCTGGTCTACCCCTCGGACGGCACCAGCTGCGTCCCGGACGGCTGCGCCATTGTGAAAAACGCCCGCCACCAGGAAAATGCCCAGCGGTTTTTGGATTTTATCTCCGGGGAGGATGTGCAGCGGCGCCTGGAGCCTGAATTTTCCCGGCGACCTGTGCGCGCCCTTTCCCAGGAGGAGGAACTTCTGCGTCCCCTCTCGGACATTCCGCTGGTGGATTATGACATCTCCTGGGCCAGCGAACACCACAACGGAATTCTTATGTCCTGGGCCTTCTATTTCGGAGGGGAGGAACAGCCATGAAACTGATCCGCTCCTTCCGCACCCGGCTGTTCGTCAGCTTTCTTCTGGCTTCCCTTCTGCCGCTGCTGCTGTGCTCGGCCATGCTGCTGCAAATTTTTCGCCTGCAGATGGATGCCCAGACCGACCGAGATTCCGACGCCCAGCTCACCCACGTCATCGCCGCCCTGGACGGGCTGTACGACGGCTTTCGCCAGACCTCCCTGGCCCTGAAGGCAAGCCCGTATGTGGCCCCCGCCCTGGCCCAGGGTCAGAAAGACAGCGCCATGGTCTATAACGAGCTGTACAGCGCCACCGAGGGCAGCCGCTCCAGCGCCCAGTTCGACCTCTACGACCGGGACGGGACCTGGTGCTACTCCACCAACAGCCTGCCCACCTCGGCTCAGATGTCCACCCAGTGGGGTATCCTCTACGCCGCCCGTCAGACAGAGGGCCTGGTCTTTTCCCAGGTGGACGGCGGGGAGTCCGGCAGCGCCCCCCTCTTTCAGGGTGCCGCGCAGATTACCACCTCTGACGGCCAGTGTGCGGGCTATCTGGTCATCACCATGACCCGGAACCACTTCCATCAGCTGCTGGACGGAACCTACTCCAGTCAAAACGACCTGCTGCTGCTCAACCAATATTGGCGCCCGGTCTATTCCTCCCTGTCCTCCCTGTCCGACACACTGGCCCCGCTGCTGCGGGAAAAGCTGCTGGAGGGAAAGGCCCTGTATGGGGAGGATGACGACTACGCCTATGGAACTGCCCTTCAGGAGGAGATGGGCCTGTATGCCATTCTCCAGCACCCCCAGGCCCTCAACCAATCCACCCGGGGACTTTTGACCACGGTAACTGTGGGCAGCGCCCTGGTGTGTGTGGTCATCTCCATCTTCATGGGCCTGCGGCTGAGCCGGCAGATGTTCTACCCCATCGAGCGGCTCCACAGCGCCATCGGCGAGGTGGCCCACAACAATCTGGACGTCTATGTCCCTCCCTATCAGGACGATGAGCTGGGTCAGCTGGCCCAGCGCTTCAACGGCATGCTGGTGGCTTTGAAGCACAATCAGGAGCAGCTGGTGGAAAACCAGCGGGAGCTGAACCAGGCCCAGATCCGGATGCTTCAGGCCCAGCTGAACCCCCACTTTCTCTGCAACACCCTGGACACCATGAAGTGGATCAGCAAAATCAATCAGGTCCCCCAGGTGGCCCTAATGTCCACCAATCTGGCGGACATTCTGCGCTTTTGCATCTCCCCGGAGGAGTTTGTCCCCCTGCGCCGGGAGGTGGAAATTTTGCAGCGGTACATTGAAATTCAAAAAATCCGTCTCTCCGGGGCCTTTTCCTTCCACGCGGAAATCCCCCCGGAGCTGGAGGAGTGTCTGGTGCCCAAAATGATCCTCCAGCCCATTGTGGAAAACGCCATTCTCCACGGCCTGGAGGGGGTGGAGGACGGCCACATTCTGGTGCAGGCGGAAAAGGTGGGCGAGTGCCTGCTGAAAATTATTGTGACGGACAACGGAAAGGGATTGCCGCCGGATATGACCGGCGCTTACGCCCACCGCAGCCGCGAGCTGTCCCGGGGACATCTGGGACTTTATAACGTAGATACCATTCTTCGGAAATATTATGGGGAGGACTTCGGCCTTTACCTGTCTGCCGGCAGGGACGGCCGGGGCGCGGTGGTCTCCGCCACCCTTCCCCTGCGCTGGGAGGAGGAACCGGAATGCTGAAAGTATTGGTGGTAGAGGACGAGGAGATGATCCGCAAGGGCATTGTTCTGGCCGTGGACTGGGCGGCTCTGGACTGTGTGGTGGTGGGCGAGGCCTCCAACGGCGAGGAGGCCCTGGCCGCTGTGGAGCGCTATGCCCCCTCCCTCATTATCACCGATCTGAAAATGCCCAAAATGGACGGCATCGAGATGCTCCGCCAGCTGCGGGAACGTGGAAACCGGGCCTATGTGATTATCCTCACCGCCTATGACAGCTTTTCCTATGCCCAAAGCGCCCTGCGCCTGGGGGCGGTGGATTTTCTCCTAAAGCCCTTTCACGACGGAGAGCTGGAGCAGGCCGTACAGACGCTGCGCCGGCGCATGGAGCTTCCCCAGGAGGAAGCCGGGGCCCCGGCGCCGCCCATCCCGGGCCTGAAAAAGGGGGACAAGAGCAAATATGTGCTCCAGGCCATGGACTACATTGGCCAGCACTACAACGACCCCAACATCACCGTGGGCGAAATCGCCCAGCATCTGGGCCTGAGTGAGGGCCATCTCAGCCACACGTTTAAAAAAGAGACCGACTACACCCTGCTCAACTACCTCACCCGCTACCGTATCCACAAGGCCATGGAGCTGCTGCGGGACTGCCGGCTGAAGGTGTACGAGGTGGCCGAGCAGGTGGGCTATAAGGATATCACCTATTTTTCTTCCACCTTTAAAAAGCTGGTGGGGGTCAGCCCCTCTGAGTATCAGGATACCAGCATTTGAGCCGGAAAGGAGCGATTGTTATGATTCGGGCTATTTTGTTTGATCTGGACGGGGTCCTGGTGGATACCGATACGCTGCACTATCAGGCCTGGAAGGAGCTGGCAGACCGCCTGGGCATTCCCTTTACCCAGGAGCAGGGCAACCGCTGCCGGGGCATCTCCCGGATGGACAGCTTGGAAATTGTACTGGAGGGCGCGTCTCATTCCTACACCCAGGAGGAGAAGGAGACCTTTGCCCGGGAGAAGAACGCCCGCTATCAGCAGCTGCTCTCCGCCCTCACCCCCGACCACGCCTCACCGGGGGCCCATGTGGTGCTGCCCGAGCTGCGGCGCAGAGGCTACCATCTGGCCCTGGCCTCGGGGAGCAAAAACGCGGGGCTCATTCTGGAGTGCACGGGCCTGGGCCGGTGGCTGGAGGCGGTGGCCGACGGCAACCTCATCACCCGCTCCAAGCCCGACCCGGAGGTATTTCGCACTGCCGCCAATCTTCTGGGCATTTCTCCCACCCAGTGTGCGGCGGTGGATGACGCCCTGGCCGGGGTTCAGGCGGGCCGGGCGGCCGGTATGCTCACCGTAGGCTTTGGCGACGCCGCCCTTCAT
Source organism: Eubacteriales bacterium (assembly GCA_048215895.1). Lineage (GTDB taxonomy): Bacteria > Bacillota > Clostridia > Oscillospirales > Oscillospiraceae > Lawsonibacter. Next base: position 1,891 of record DBFWXD010000263.1, on the reverse strand, counting down.
CAGGCAGGGGACCACAACGTCCAGGCTCTGGAACAGCTGCTCCCCCTGTTCCCCCCGCTGGAGGGCTGCCTATGATCCAACTGATTGCCAGCGACATCGACGGCACCCTGCTCCACGGGGAGCAGACCGACATCTCTCCCGTCATTTTTCAGGAAATCCACCGCCTGCATAGCAAGGGCATCTTGTTTTGCCCCGCCAGCGGGCGGCAATACAGCAGCCTGCGCCGCCTGTTCGCCCCAGTGGCCGACGAGCTCTTCTACCTGTGCGAAAACGGGGCCGTGGTCTACGGTCCGGGCCATCCCGGCCCGGTGCTGTGCAAAACCTCCATGCCCAGGGCCCGGGCGCTGGAGCTCTGCGCAGATATTTTGGCTCTGCCCACCTGTGAAGTGCTCATCTCCGGCGCGGACACCAGCTATCTGTGCCCCAAACAGGCGGACATTGTGGACCACATCCGCTATTTTGTGGGAAACAACACGGTTCTCCTCTCCCATCCGGAGGAAATTGGGGAAGACATTTTAAAAGTCTCCGCCTACTGCCGGGAGGGCGCCGTCCCGGTGGAGCCCCTGCTGGCCCCCAAGTGGGGGAGCGAGTTTCGATGCGCGGTGGCCGGCGAAAAGTGGCTGGACTTTACTCTGGCGGACAAGGGGACGGGCCTTCAGAATCTGTGTGCCGCCCTGCACATCTCGCCCGGGGAGATGGCTGCCTTCGGCGACAATTTTAATGACCTTCCCATGCTCCGTCTGGCGGGTTTCCCCTATATCATGGACAACGCAGTCCCCGCCCTGCGCGCTCAGTTCTCCCGCCACTGTCGGAGAGTGGAGGACATCCTGCGCACCTTTTGACCATGCCCCTCTCCGGCGGATCGTGCCGGAGAGGGGTGGGCTGTTCCAAAACAAAAAAGATCCGGCCCCAAAAGGGGCCGGACCTTTTTTCATATTTACTGGGCCAGAATCTCTTCCTTACGCTCCAGCAGCTCATTGGACAGGAGCATCGCCTGTACCTTCTCAAAGCCCAGGCGGGTCACCGTGTCGGCAAACCGCTCCTTGGGCTGGCCGTAGGCCTTGAAGAGGAGGAGGCACTTCTCCACCAGGGCGAGCACCTCTTCCTCACTGGAAATGATGACGCTCAGGGGGCGTCCCATGGCGGTACGCTTGCCCCAGCGGCCGCCCAGGTAGACCAGATAGCCATTGGTCTGGGTTTCGATGGCCTCAAAGGGGCACTTGCGGATGCACCGGCCGCAGTGGTTGCAGCCCTGGGCATCAATGACCGCCTTGCCGTCGGCCATCTTCACCATGCCGATGGGACACTCTTTTTCACACAGGCTGCACCCTTTACACAGATCTTCTTTCACCTGGGGTACCCACTGGCCCACAATGCCCACATCGTTCAGGTCCGGCTTCATGCAGTTGTTGGGACAGCCGCCCACGGCAATTTTAAACTTGTGGGGCAGCTTCACATCGTGGTACCCCACATAGAACCGCTCGTGGATCTTTTCCGACAGGGCATAGGTGTCGATCAGGCCATACTGGCAGGTCGTGCCCTTGCAGGCGGTCACCGGCCGGACCTTGGCCCCGGTGCCGCCGGTCTCCAGGCCGGCCTCTTCCTTCAAAAACTGACGCAGGGGCTCAATGTTCTCAAAGGGAACACCCTGGATTTCCATGGTCAGCCGGGTGGTCATGGCCACCTCGCCGCTGCCGAAGCGGCGGGCCGCCTCCGCCACAGTGGCGCACTCCTGGGCGGTAATTTTGCCGTTGCGGGTGATTACACGCCCGTTAAATTGATCCGGAGTACGCTTGTCCCACAAAAATCCCAGTCCCTTTACCCGGGTAATTTCACTCTGGGGCACGCTGGCTTTATTCTGACTCATTGAGATACTACCTCCTATTACCAT
>DBFWXD010000262.1:0-5988 GCA_048215895.1 Eubacteriales bacterium | reverse complement strand
TCGTTGACCTGGCTGTCCTCCTCAATGGCGAAGGGTGGGGTCTCAGACTTGGCCAGCAGGCGCAGCTCAGTGACATAGAGCTCCACGTCGCCGGTGGCAATCTTGTCGGTCTTGGCCTCGCGCTCCTTCAGCTTGCCGGTGGCAGCCACCACATACTCCGAACGCAGGCTCTTGGCCTTTTCAAAGACGTCACGGGCGGTGGCGTCGTCAAAGGTCAGCTGGAGGATACCGGTACGGTCCCGGAGATCCACAAAGATCAGCGCGCCCTTGTCGCGCTGACGCTGTACCCAGCCGCACACAGAAATGGTCTTGCCCGCGTCCGCGGCACGCAGGTCCCCGCAGTAATGGCTGCGGTGGAAACCCTGAAGATTATCCACAAAAATCAACTCCATTTTGTATTATTGAAAAGAAATATTTCTTAACGAAATCAAATAAAACCCGAAGGCTTAGAAATTTTCCACATTAGGACAGGCAGCTGTGGAGATAGCCAACCAGCTCCTCCTGGAAGGAGGCACCTCCGTCCGGGACATACAGGCGGGAGCGGCCGGAGGAGGGGGAGATGACCCGGATGAGGTCTCCCGCCAAGGTCAGCTCCCCAGAACTTCCGTCCCCCAGGGAGAAACGGAGAGTGGCATAGGGGGATATGGTCACCCGCACCTTGTTCCCGGAAAAGAGCAGGGAGGGGACATCCAAACGGTATGTTGCTGCGGAGAGGCGGCGCAAAAGCTCCTCCGTCTGCTCCTGGGTGAGGGTAATGGTTTCCGCGTTGGACTCCTCATCGCTCAGATCGTGGAGGGTGACATGGCAAAAGGAAACATCTTGGGCAGCTATGGGAAACATAGCAGAAAAGGATACCGGACGGCTGATCCAAAGGTATCCGCCCACCACCAGGGCGGCGGCGCACAAAAGGATAGCCACAGCGATGCCAATCTGCTTACGCGGTCCCTTCATAGCGGCTCCTTTCCCACAAAGGTTACTGCACGCCCTTGTCCAGAATGGGGGCGCCCTGGTTGAGCTCGGTCAGTCCGGCCTGAATGGCGGACACGGCCTCGTCCACAGGCAGCTTCACCTGCTCGCCGGTGCGCATGTTCTTCACGGCGGCGGCGCCGTCCTTGATCTCGTCCTCGCCCAGGAAAATCACATAGGGGACGGCCAGCTTGTCGGCATAGGACATCTTCTGCTTGAACTTCTTCTGCTCGCCGTAAATCTGCGTGCGGATGCCGGAGGAGCGCAGGCTGGTGGCCAGGGAAATGGCGGGGCCCATATCCTCCGTCATGGGCAGGATGAGCACATCGGCCGGGGCGGTGTTGAGGGAATCGTTGAGATAGCCCTGGTCCTCCAGGACAAAGAACAGACGGGTCAGACCGATGGAGATGCCCACGCCGGGCAGCTGCTTGTCGGTATAATACTCCGCCAGGTTGTCATACCGGCCGCCGGAGCAGATGGAGCCGATCTCCGGGTGATCCAGCATGGTGGTCTCATAGACGGTGCCGGTGTAGTAGTCCAGGCCGCGGGCAATGGTCAGGTCCAGAGCGAAGTTCTCCTCGGGTACGCCGAATCCGGCCAGGTTCTTCACCATGGTGGCCAGCTCGTCCAGGCCCTCGTCAAACTTCTCGTTCCGGCCCCGGTACTGCTCCAGGGCGGACAGAACTTCGGCATTGCTGCCCTTGATGTCAATAAAGCGCAGGATCTCGGCAGCCTGCTCGTCGGTCAGGCCGATTTCCGGAGCGGTGAGCAGGTCCCGTACGCTCTTTTCACCGATCTTTTCCAGCTTATCCACGGTGCGCATAATGTCGCCGGACTTGTGGGTCAGGTCCATCATGCCGTAAAAGCCGTTGAGGATCTTCCGGTTGTTCACCCGGATCTGGAAGCGGCGCAGGCCCAGAGAGGTGAAGGTGCGGTAGATAATGGCGGGGATTTCCGCGTCGTTGGAGATGTCCAGCTTGCCGTCGCCGATGATGTCGATGTCGGCCTGATAGAACTCACGGAAGCGGCCGCGCTGGGCACGCTCGCCCCGGTACACCTTGCCGATCTGGAAGCGGCGGAAGGGGAAGGCCAGGTTGGCATAGTTGAGGGCCACATACTTGGCCAGAGGGACCGTCAGGTCAAAGCGCAGGGACAGGTCGCTGTCGCCCTTGTTGAAGCGGTAGATCTGCTTTTCCGTCTCGCCGCCGCCCTTGGCCAGCAGCACCTCGCTGGCCTCGATGAGGGGGGTGTCAAGCGGAGTAAAGCCATAGAGGGAGAAGGACTCCCGAATAATCGCGGCCATGCGGTCAAACTGAATCTGACGGCCGGGAAGCAGTTCCATAAAACCGGAGAGGGTACGGGGTTGTACTTTAGCCATAAGTCAAAATCCTTTCTATTGTGGAATTGTGTTTTTTTGGCGGGGCATAGGCCCGCAGCGCCAGGACGGCGGCTGATTCAAATTATTCTTCCCCTGGGGGAAGATGGAATTTGTGTCGCAGTGCAGGCATCAGCGTCATCATCAAAAACTCCTTCCACAGATTTTGCTTGTGTGCGGGAAAAAACGGGCGCTCTCATCCCATAGATTGGGACGAGAGCGCATACGCTTCGTGGTGCCACCCAATTTCAAGCGCGGTGCTGCGCTCCTTTTGCCTTTTGTTGCGGAAAGGGGACCGCGCCCGTCTCCGGGCCCGCTGGTAGCGCCGTCTTCGCCGGAACCGCACCCTAAGGCCCTCTCAACCCAATGGGGCCTCTCTCTGTCGGGGGGTGTGCCGGGTACTTGTACGCCGTCATCACGGTGAATTATTTAGTATGCTAACCTAAAACAGCAAAAATGTCAAGTGCCAGGTGTTACAGGGCAAAGGGGACCCGGTTGGGATTCAGACCCAGACGCCAGTCCAGGTCGCCCCGGGCCAGGCCGTGGATGAGCAGCTCGGCGGTGGCTACGTTGGTGGCCACGGGCACGGAGTGCTGGTCGCACAGGCGGGTGATATACAGGATGTCCTTGTCCATCTCGTTGTCCTGGGGAGAGTTGAAGAACAGGACCATGTCGATTTCATTATAGATGATGCGCTGTCCAATCTGCTCAATGCCGCCGTGCTCGTGGGACAAAAACAGGTTGACGGGCAGACCGGTGGCCTCAGCCACCATGCGGCCCGTGGCGTTGGTAGCGCAGACGGTGTGCTTGGACAGGATGCCACAGTAAGCGGTGCAGAACTGGACCATCAGGTCTTGCTTTTTGGTGTGGCACATAATGGCAATATTCATGGGGGCGATACCTCCTTACAGCGTTATGTATCGTAAACTTATCGGATCCGCATAATGGGAACCCGGTGTCCCTCCAGGCGCAGGGCGATGTTCCAGCAGGCCTGGGCGGCGCCCCGCCGTCCGCGGGTGGTCAGCGGCTGGCCCAGATTGGCGCACAGGATCACCTGGGGATCTTCCGGAACTACTCCCAGCAGGGGGAGGCCGGCGGTGTTCATGGCATCGTCAATGGTGGCGCGCAGGCGGCGCAGCAGCTTGACCTGGATGCGGTTCATCACAAGGTGGACCTTGCGGATGTTTTCCAGCTCCTCTACCGTACGCTGGGCGTCACGGAGGGAGGAGGCGTCGTTGGTGGCGATGACCAGAACCCGATCCGCCCCGCAGATGGACAGCCGGAATCCGGCGCCCAGGCCGGCGGGGGAATCAATGAGGATGTAGTCGTACATGGTGCGGGCGGTGTCCAGAAGGGCACGGACCCGGTCGGCCGTCAAATTCGACGGCAGGGACATGGGAGCGGTGAGCAGCGACAGCCCCTTTAAATCGGGGTGATCCACCGCCGCGCGGGCCAGCGGGCACCGGCCCAGGGCCACATCGGCAAAGTCCATCAGGGCCACGTCGCTCAGTCCCAGTGAGATGTCCAAATTCCGAAGGCCAATGTCCATGTCAATACACAGCACCCTGCGGCCCATGCGGGCCAGGGAAGCGGCGATGCCTCCGGTAATCGAGGTTTTTCCAGTACCTCCCTTACCGGAGGTAATAGTTACCACAGTTCCCATGGAAAATCCTCCTAACATCACAATTCAAGTGTACCACAAATCTGTCCGCCGTCAACCGTTTCACCCAAAACTTTTTGGAAAAATTTGCATTCTGGTAAAAAAACGTAATTTACAGCGGCGCTTTTTGCATTTTTGCCCATCTTCGGGGGTAGCCCTTCAGGGTGGGGGCAACCTTTTGAATGACCACCACCCGGTGGACCACATCCGTGCCTGGAATGGTGTAATCCCGGATGTCCCGGACCCGTCCGCCCAGCAGCTGGATGGCGTGGGCCGCCTCGGTAAGCTCCTGATCGCTGCTGGTGGACTTCATCGCCAAAAAAGTCCCGCCGGGACGCACATAGGGCAGGCAAAGCTCACACAGCACCCGCAGATCGGCCACAGCCCGGGCGGTGGCAATGTCAAAGCTGTCCCGGAACCCCTTGACCAGGGCCTGTTCCTCGGCCCGGGCGTGGACGGTGCGCACACCCTCCAGATGAAGGGTACCGGCCACCTCCTCCAGCCAGTCCAGCCGCTTGTTTAGGCTGTCCAGCAGGGTGAGCTCCAGAGAGGGGACCAGGATTTTCAGGGGCAGGCCGGGAAAGCCCGCGCCGGTCCCCACATCAATGAGGGTTTTTCCCTCAAAATCGGCCATCCCCACCAGGGCAGCGCAGTCCAGCATGTGGAGCTGGGCCACCTGTTCCGGCTCCCGGATGGCGGTCAGGTTCATGACCTGGTTCTTTTCCAAAAGCATCTGGCCATATTGAGCCAGCTGGTCTGCCGCCTGTGCAGGGGCGTTAAGACCCAGCTGAGCCAGGCCGGAGGCAATGATGGTTTTCATAATGGGTTCCTCCCTGTGAGCCGTTAAGAGGCTAAGACGGTGACGCCTACCACGCCGAAGTTGGACAGCAGGCCCACAATGCCGATGGGGATGGTAGCGATGGCCAGCAGCCAGCATACCACGGCGATGAGAATGGCAATCCACTTACCGGGCCGGCCGGTGGAGCGCCAGCTCACCAGAGCCAGAATCCCCAGGCCGAACAGACCGGGGACTGTGAGCAGGGGAGCCAGGTTCCCCAGTGTGGTGCCGGTAAAGAAATAGTAAGTGGTCAGAGCCAGAAGAATGAGCACATAGACCAGGGCAATCCAGGCCAGCGTGCGTTTGACAGGGGAGGCGGGGGTGTAGCCTTTTGGTTCCCGGTCCTGATCGGAAGAATGGTTGGGTTCGGGCATAACAGTTCCTCTCTTTGTCAATATTAAAGCGGCAGTTGTGTTGAGGAGCGCTGAACCCCTTGCGGCGCAAGGGGTTCAGGCGTTGACCGTTCTGGAGCCGTTTTCAGAAGCCAAAATGACCCAGGATAGGAAAAGAAGGCGCGCTGTGGGCTCCAGAGCGGTGAAAACAAAATGAAATTTATGGAATAATTATTACGGAGCGTAATTACAATGGTTGTTCCGTTATCTGACTAAAAATTTTCCACAGTATTTTGAACTACTGTTGTGACGGTGGAGCTATTGTCAAAATGCTTTTCTTTCCAGCGTTTTATTGCGCATTCTGCAATTTCGCTGAGCATTCGCCAAAGAAATTCTTCAATTTGATCTTGGTTTTTAGAGAAAAATTGGATAATCCAATTAAAAATGGCTTGTATAATCTTATTCATGCCGTTCCCACCACTTCTTTTTGATCATTCCCCTGGCAATTTTGCCTAGATGAGTATTTTCTTGCGTGTCTGCAAGCGTTTTAAGCAACTCAACGGTTAAGGCCTTTTGAGAGATTTCGGGGTTGTCTGTAACAATTTCATCTGCGCACTCCGTAAGAGCTTCAATATTCAGGGAGAGTTCAGATTTTAGAAGCACTAAGCTTCTTTCTTGCTTGCCCATCAAGGAGTGTGGTAGGGAAATGCTAGAAGTCAAGATTGATAAGCATTCGTCTTGTTTTTTGGTTAATTGTAAAATATCTTCCTGTTTGTGATCCAATTTTTTCTCCACGGCATATTCCACCTCTTACTGT
>DBFWXD010000261.1:0-9589 GCA_048215895.1 Eubacteriales bacterium | reverse complement strand
CTTGCTGTGATTACACCAGCTGGACAATGGCCATCTCGGCAGCGTCACCTCGTCGTCGCGGACTTCTTATCCTTCGTCCCCGCGCAAACGCGAGGCCTCAGTCACTCCGCCGCTCCTCCTCTCCCCAGAAAAGCCCTTTGGGCTTTCCCGGGGGCCCCATTTTCCCGCCGCGGCTCCGCCAAAATAAAAATCCCGACCCTTTCGGGCCGGGATAAAAGATCTTGCTGTGATTACACCAGCTGAACAATGGCCATCTCGGCGGCGTCGCCGCGGCGGGGGCCAATGCGGACAATGCGGGTGTAGCCGCCGTTACGGTCGGCGTACTTGGGCCCGATCTCCTTGAACAGCTTGTTGGCCACGTCCTCCTTGGTGACGAAAGCCATAGCCTGACGGTAGGAAGCCAGGGTGTTGTCCTTGGCCAGAGTAATCATCTTCTCGGCCACGGGAGCGACTTCCTTGGCGCGGGTAACAGTGGTCTTAATCTGGCCATTCTCCAGCAGGTAGGTGACCATGGCACGGAGCATAGCACGACGCTGATCGCTGGTACGGCCCAGCTTACGGTTCTTCTGAGACATGAGAAACACTCCTTCGACCTCGCGTGGCGAGATCCATTTTAAATTCGTTCATTCGGCCAAAGGCCCGGGCACCCGTCTCCGGGACGGCAGATGCCGCACGGGAAGCGGAACGTTACATACCTTCCACGCTGCCCCTTGTAATAAATCCAGGATTTATTACTGGTTGTTGTCCTCACTGGCCAGGGACAGACCCATCATAGCCAGCTTGTTGATGACCTCTTCCAGGCTCTTGCGGCCCAGGTTACGGACCTTCATCATCTCTTCCTCGGTCTTGGAAATCAGATCCTCCACCGTGTTGATGTTGGCCCGCTTCAGGCAGTTGTAAGAACGCACGGACAGATCCATGTCGTCGATGGTCATCTCCATCACCTTATCCCGCTGGGCCTCAGCCTTCTCCACCACCGTGGACTTGTTGCCCATGGTCTCGCTGAGATCGGTGAACAGGGTGAAGTGGTCGCAGAGGATGCGCGCACCCAGGGAGACGGCGTCACGGGCATCGATGGTGCCGTTGGTCCAGACCTCCAGGGTCAGCTTATCATAGTCCGTGGCGTCGCCCACACGGGTGTTCTCCACGGTGTAGTTGACCTTGCGCACAGGGGTGTAGATGGAGTCTACGGGGATCACCCCGATGACAGACTGAGCAGACTTGTTCTTGTCCGCGGGGATATAGCCCCGGCCATGGGACAGGGTCAGCTCCATGGACAAGGTGGCGTCGGGACCCAGGGTGGCAATGTGCAGATCGGGATTGAGGATCTCCACATCGGCATCCGCCTTGATGTCTCCGGCCGTTACCTTGCACTCGCCGGCAGCCTCGATGTGAACGGTCTTCACGCCTTCGCAATAGAGCTTGGCAATGATGCCCTTCACATTCAGGACGATCTCGGTGACGTCCTCCTTCACACCAGGGATGGTGGTAAACTCATGCTGCACACCGGCGATCTTGATGGAGGTCACCGCGGTGCCAGGCAGAGAGGACAGCAGGATCCGGCGCAGGGAGTTGCCCAGAGTGGTGCCGTAGCCGCGCTCCAGGGGCTCAACCACATACTTGCCGTAAGAGGCATCGCCGGGGTTTTCCACGCATTCAATGCGGGGCTTTTCAATTTCTACCATATGCTAGGATACCCTCCTTTTCTCGGCGGCGCTCCAGCGCCGCTTCATTCAGCTCACCAATATCTGAGGGTTGTCTAAGTCTGTTTGGGCTGACCGCTCCGGCCAAAACTGGCCGGAGCAGGCAGAGAAAATTACTTAGAATACAGCTCGACGATGAGGTGCTCTTCCACGGGGAAGTCGATGTCTTCCCGGGTGGGCATGGCAACCACGGTGCCCTGGAGGGTATTCTTGGCCCGATCCAGCCACTTGGGCAGGTTGACCACGGGGGCGTCCTCGCCCAGCAGGCCCTTGAACTTGACGGAGGAGCGGCTCTTCTCACGCACCTCGATCACGTCACCGGCCTTCACCAGGTAGGAGGGGATGTCCACCCGCTGGCCGTTCACGGTGAAGTGACCGTGAGTGGTCAGCTGACGGGCCTCGCGGCGGGTCTTGGCAAAGCCCAGACGATACACCACGTTGTCCAGGCGGCGCTCGATCATGGTCAGCAGGTTCTCGCCAGTCTTGCCGGGCATACGGGAAGCCTTCTCATAGTACATGTGGATCTGCTTCTCCATGATGCCGTAGACAAACTTGACCTTCTGCTTCTCGGTCAGCTGCATGGCGTACTCAGACTGCTTCTTGCGCATCTGACCCTTGGGGTTGCGGTTGGTAGTCTTCTTATCATAGCCCATGGCGGCGGGGGACAGGTTGAGGGCCTTGCACCGCTTGGCAATGGGCTGCATGTTTTTAGCCATCTGTCAAAACCTCCTTCTAACGATCAGACGCGGCGGCGCTTCGGGGGACGGCAGCCGTTGTGGGGAACAGGGGTCACGTCCTTAATCAGGGTGACCTCCAGGCCCACGGCCTGCAGAGCCCGGATGGCGGCCTCACGGCCGGCGCCGGGGCCCTTCACGAAGACCTCGACGGTCTTCAGGCCATACTCCATAGCGGCCTTGGCAGCCGTCTCGGCGGCAGTCTGAGCGGCAAAGGGGGTGGACTTACGGGAGCCACGGAAACCGAGCCCGCCGGAGGAAGCCCAGCTCAGGGCGTTGCCCTGGGAATCGGTGACGGTGACCATAGTGTTGTTAAAGGAGGAGCGGATGTGCACCTGGCCCCTCTCTACATTCTTACGCTCGCGGCGCTTACGCACCACTTTCTTAGCCTTGGTATTAGCAGCCATGTGTATCCCTCCTTACTTCTTCTTATTGGCGACGGTACGCTTGGGACCCTTGCGGGTACGGGCGTTGGTCTTGGACCGCTGGCCGCGCACGGGCAGGCCCTTACGGTGACGAATGCCACGGTAGCAGCCGATCTCGGTCAGCCGCTTGATGTCCATGGCCACATTGCGGCGCAGGTCGCCCTCCACGGTGTACTCGTGGGCGATGACCTCACGCAGCTTGGCCTCATCGTCCTCAGTGAGGTCCTTCACGCGGATGTCGGGGTTCACCCCAGCCTTGGCCAGGATCTTGTTGGCGCTGGTGCGCCCAATGCCGTAGATATAAGTGAGGCCGATCTCGATTCTCTTCTCTCTCGGCAGGTCAATACCGGCAATACGAGCCATTTTTTACAGCACCTCCAATTAACCTTGTCTCTGCTTATGCTTGGGGTTTTCGCAAATTACCATGACTTTGCCCTTGCGCTTAATGACTTTGCACTTCTCGCACATGGGCTTCACGGACGGTCTGACTTTCATTGTTAAAACCTCCTATGAATGCCTTTATGGCCCCTCCTCGTCGCGGGCTCCATATCCCTCGCCTCCCCCGAAACAGGGAAGGTTCGCTCATTCCGCCGCTCCTCCGTTCCACACGCGGCCCACTGTATTGGGCCCGCATATAGGTGGCGGCCTGCGGCCGCTGTCCCCGCGGGGGGACGGGAGTTTTGCGGTTCTCGGAAGGCAAGGCTTCCGGGAGAGCCGGACGATTCGGTCGTTGATAGTTACTTAGATCGCCAGGTAATACGGCCTCTGGTGAGGTCGTAGGGCGACATTTGAATGGTCACTTTATCTCCGGGCAAAATACGAATGAAGTTCATACGCAGCTTACCGGAAATATGTGCCAGGATGATGTGGCCGTTTCCGATATCCACATGGAATGTGGTGTTAGGCAGGGCCTCGGTTACAACGCCCTCCAACTCGATCATATCGTCTTTAGCCAAACTTAAATCCCTCCTTGAAGGCGGCCAGCGCCCTTCTCAGTTCCCGGTCTGACACCGGTTCTCCTTGTTTCAGCTTCTGGATGGTTTGGTGGTCGAAGTCTTGCTCCGAGGCGGTCAGCACCTTCACATGCCCAAGCTTTTTTGCCTTGGGCCGGCCGGCCTTGCGCCTCTTCCCGTTGGCCAGGAGCAGACGGCTCTGCTCCTCGTCCATGCCAACGACGCAAAACACGTCTCCTTTGTCTCGTCCGGCGGTAGCCTGGACGATGTGGCCTGTGTAATCAAACATAGGCTCCATCCTCAGTAACCGTCAGGATCTCCGGTTCTCCGTCAGTAATGAGGATACTATTTTCATAGTGGGCGGTGAGAGAGCCGTCCAGGGACACGGTGGTCCACTTGTCGGCCAGTACCTTCACCTGCCAGTCCCCGGCGCATACCATGGGCTCCACCGCCAGGGTCATGCCCGGCAGCAGCCGGGGACCGTGGCCCGCAGGGCCGAAGTTGCGCACCTCAGGGGGCTCGTGGAGTTTTGCGCCCACACCGTGGCCCACAAAGTCGCGGACCACAGAAAATCCGTTGGCCTCCACATATTCCTGAACCGCGTGGCCAATGTCGGACACCCGGTAGCCCTTGCGGGCCAGCTTGATGCCCTCCCAAAAGCTCTGCTGGGTCACATCAATCAGCTTCTGCGCCTCGGGGCTGATCTGCCCGCAGGCGTAGGTGGCGGCACAGTCGCCGTGGAAGCCGCCGATAAAGGCGCCCACATCCACGCTGACGATGTCCCCCTCTTTCAGCTTTCGGGGGCCGGGAATTCCATGGATGACCTCCTCGTTCACCGAGATACAGGCCGAACCCGGAAATCCAGCGTAGCCCAGGAAAGAGGGCTTGGCTCCATGACTTTCGATAAAGCGGCGCACCGCCGTATCAATCTCGTGGGTGGTAACCCCAGGCTTGATCATAGAGCCGGCCAGGGCCCGGGCCTGGGCGGTAATCCGTCCGGCCCGGCGCATGGCCTCAATTTCCCGTTGGGATTTTAAAGAAATCATTTCCAGCGCCATCAGATCCCCAGCGCCTCCATGATGACTTCGGTGGTTGCCTCAATGGTGCTCTGATTGGCCACAGGGGAGAGGATACCCTTCTCCTGATAGTAGTCCTTCAGAGGCTCCGTCTCAGCGTGATAGACCTCCAAGCGGTGGTGTACCGTCTCAGGCTTATCGTCGTCCCGCTGAATGAGAGGACCGCCGCAGCTGTCGCACACGCCCTCCTTCTTGGGGGGCTTGGCTTTCAGATGATAGGGGGCGCCGCAGTCGTGGCATACCCGGCGGCCAGCCATACGCTCCTCAATCTCCTCGTCGGAGATCTCAATGGAGAGCACGTGGTCGAAGGTAACGCCGGCGGCGTCCAGGGCCTCAGCCTGGCCGATGGTGCGGGGCACTCCGTCCAGGATAAAGCCAGCCTGGCAGTCGGGCTGCTCCAGGCGCTGGGCCACGATTCCGATGATCACCGCATCGGGCACCAGCTTGCCGGCGTCCATATAGGACTTGGCCTCCATACCGATGGGGGTCTGGTCCTTAATGGCGGCCCGGAGAATATTTCCGGTGGAGATGGTGGGGATTCCCAGCTTCGCACTGAGGATCTCGGCCTGGGTTCCTTTGCCAGCGCCCGGGGCGCCCAACAAGATCAACTTCATACCCATAAGCCGTTCCCTCCTTACTCCAGGAAGCCCTTATAGTGACGCATGAGCATCTGGGCTTCCATCTGCTTCACGGTCTCCAGCGCCACGCCCACCACGATGATGACGGAAGTACCGCCGATGGCCAGGGAGTGGTAGCCGACAATGTTACCAGTGACAATGGGGGCAATCGCCACCACAGACAGGTACAGAGCGCCGAACATGGTGATCTTGGACAGCACCTTGGTGATGAAGTCAGCGGTGGGCTTGCCGGGACGGAAGCCGGGAATGAAGCCGCCGTTCTTCTTCAGGTTGTTGGCCACCTCAATGGGGTTGAACTGCATGGTGGCGTAGAAGTAGCTGAAGCCCACGATCAGCAGGAAGTACAGCACGCTGTAGAAAAGTTTGCTGGTGTCAAACAGCCGCATGAGGCTGCCGCCAAAGCCCTCGCTCTCCACGGTCCAGCCGGCGAAAGCGCCGATGGTGGCGGGCAGGGAGGCAATGGACTGGGCAAAGATGATGGGCATAACGCCGCTCATGTTCACCTTCATGGGGATGTGGGTGGACTGACCGCCGTACATCTTCCGGCCCACCACACGCTTGGCGTACTGCACAGGCAGACGGCGCTCGGCGTTGGAGATGAACACGATGAAGATGACCAGGGCCAGCATACCGATGATGATCAGGGGAATCATCCAGGGAGCCAGAGCCTGGGACTGCATGGTCTGGATCTGCTGGGCGGCCTGGTCGGCGGTCATACCGGCATCCACCAGGATGTCCTCGGTGATAGCGCCGCTGTTCAGGTTGCTCCAGGTGGTGACACCGCTGATGGTGTCGGAGACCATGCGGGGGAAGCGGGAGACGATACCGGCAAACAGGATGATGGAAATGCCGTTGCCGATACCAAACTCAGTGATCTGCTCGCCCAGCCACATCAGGAAGGCGGAGCCGGCGGTGAAGGACAGGACGATAACCACGCCCACCCAGAAGGCAGGCAGGCTGCCGCCGTCAATCAGGCCGTAGCTCTTGATCAGAGTGTAGTAGCCGAAGCCCTGGAGCAGGGCGATGGCCACAGTGGTGTAACGGGTGATGGAAGCGATCTTCTTCCGGCCCTCTTCGCCGCCCTCCTTGGCCAGCCGCTCCAGAGCGGGGATGGCCACGGTCAGCAGCTGGATGATAATGGAGCTGTTGATATAGGGCTGAATGGACAGGGCAAAGACCGTCGCCATGGAGAAAGCGGAGCCGCTCATGGCATTCATCAGGCCCAGGATAGTTCCGCTCTGAGTGGACAGATAGGTCTGCAGAGAGGCGGAATCAATATAGGGCACAGGGATGGCAGAGCCAAGACGGAAGATGAGCAGAGCCATGATGGTGAAGAGCATCTTCTTCTTCAGCTCAGGCACCTTCCATGCATTGCGGATCGTTTCGATCATGGTCAGATCACCTCCGCCTTACCACCTGCAGCTTCGATTTTTTCCTTGGCAGAGGCAGAGAAGGCGGAAGCCTGGACGGTCAGCTTCTTGGTGAGGGAGCCATTGCCCAGGATCTTGACGCCGTACTCGCACTTAGAGAGAACGCCCTTCTCCAGCAGCGCCTGGGCATTCACCACGGCGCCGTCCTCAAACTTCTCCAGAACGGAGACGTTGACAGCCTCCAGGGGCTTGGCAAAAATGTTGTGGAAACCGCGCTTGGGGATGCGGCGGGCCAGAGGCATCTGGCCGCCCTCAAAGCCGACGCGCACGCCGCCGCCGGAACGGGCCCACTGGCCCTTCTGTCCGCGGCCGGCAGTCTTACCGTTACCGGAACCAGCGCCGCGGCCCTTGCGGTAGGCCTTGGTGTTGGAGCCGGCGGCGGGGGAAAGTTCATGCAGATTCATTTCTCACGCCTCCTTTTAGTTTTCCTCGGTGACCTGAAGCAGGTAGCCGATGTGGGCGATCTTGCCGCGGGTAGCCTCGTTGTCGGGCTGCACGGTGGTATCGCCGATCTTACGGAGGCCCAGGGCCTCGGCAGTCGCCTTGTGCTTGGCGATGCGGCCGTTCAGGCTCTTGACCAGCTTGATGTTCAGATTAGCCATTTTATAGCCCTCCTTAACCCAAGATCTCGCCGACGCTCTTGCCGCGCACGCGGGCCACTTCCTCGGGGGTACGAAGAGCCTTCAGGCCCTCGAAGGTGGCGGAGACGACGTTCTGCGGATTGTTGGAGCGCAGGCACTTGGTGCGGATGTCCTTGATGCCGATGGCTTCCATCACGGCACGGACGGGGCCGCCGGCGATAACGCCGGTACCGGCGGAGGCGGGCTTCATCAGCACGCGGCCGGCGCCGAACTCACCGATCACCTCGTGGGGGATGGTGGTGCCGGACAGGGACACAGTGATCATGTTCTTTTTGGCTTCCTCGATGCCCTTGCGGATGGCCTCGGGAACCTCGGCGGCCTTGCCCAGGCCAAAGCCCACGCGGCCCTTCTCATCGCCGACTACCATCAGGGCGGAGAACTTGGCCACACGGCCGCCCTTGACGGTCTTGGAAACACGGTTCAGATAGACCAGCTTCTCAACGAACTCGCTGGGCTCTCTCTCAAATCTAGGCATTTATTCTTCCTCCTCCCTTAGAACTGCAGGCCGCCCTCACGGGCGCCCTCGGCCAGAGCCTGCACACGGCCATGGTACACATAGCCGCCGCGGTCAAAGACCACATTCTCGATGCCCTTGGCCTTGGCACGCTCGGCCACATTGATGCCAACCTGCTTGGCGGCGTCGGACTTGGTGCCCTCACAGGAGAAATCCTTCTCCAGGGAAGAAGCGGAAACCAGGGTCACGCCGTTCACATCGTCGATGATCTGGGCGTAGATGTTGGTCTCGCTGCGGAAGACATTGAGACGGGGACGCTCGGGCGTGCCGGAAATCTTAGCACGCACGCGCTTATGGCGCTTGATACGCTGAGAACGAGTATCGGGTCTGTTGATCATAGTGGCACACCTCCTTCTTACTTCTTGGCGCCGGTCTTACCAGCCTTGCGGCGGATGACCTCGTCAGTATACTTGATGCCCTTGCCCTTGTAAGGCTCGGGGGGACGCTTCTCGCGCACTTCGGCAGCGAACTGGCCCACCTGCTGCTTGTCGCAGCCGTGGATGATGATCTTGTTGGGGTTGGGAACCTCGATCTCGATGCCGGGGACCTCCTCAACGTTCACGGGGTGGGAGAAGCCCAGGTTCATAACCAGCTTGTTGCCTTCCTTGGCCACACGGTAGCCGACGCCGTTCACGTCCAGCTCCTTCTTGTAGCCCTCGGTGACGCCCACCACCATGTTGTGGATCAGGGTGCGGGTCAGGCCGTGCAGAGCACGGTTCTCCTTCGCGTCGTTGGGACGGGTGACGTGCAGCACGCCCTCCTCGATGGCGATGGCCATGTTGGGGTTGAACTGCTGGGTCAGGGTGCCCTTGGGGCCCTTGACGGTGACAACGTTGTTGTCCTCTACCTTAATCTCCACTCCGGCGGGAATGGCGATAGGAGCTCTACCAATTCTAGACATTCCTATAACCCTCCTTACCAGACAAATGCCAGGACTTCGCCGCCGACATGAGCCTCGCGGGCCTTCTTGTCGGTCATGATGCCCTTGGAAGTGGAAACAATGGCGATACCCAGGCCACGGAGAACCTTGGGCAGCTCGTCAGCACCGGCGTACACCCGCAGACCGGGCTTGGACACGCGGCGCAGGCCGGAGATAACCTTCTCCTTGCCGGCGTTGTACTTCAGAGCGATGCGGATGACACCCTGAGTGCCGTCGTCGATCAGCTGGAAGTTCTTGATGTAGCCCTCATCCAGCAGGATCTGCGCGATGGCCTTCTTCATGTTGGACGCAGGAACGTCCACGGTGTCATGCTTGGCGTTGTTCGCGTTGCGGATGCGAGTGAGCATATCCGCAATGGGATCGGTGATTTGCATGCGTCTTTACCTCCTATTTAGATTACCGGAAAACCGGTACAGACGGCAAGGTATCGAAAAGCAGGTGACTTCCCGACCTATTGACCGCCTTCGCGCCTGGTTGGGGCAGGCGCAGATATATCAAAACCGCTGCACACAAGCGGATTTGACCATGACAAACC